>NZ_CALAEQ010000001.1 GCF_937891065.1 uncultured Lutibacter sp.
AATATTTACAACCTAGCAAAAAACACTTACCTGTTATAGAATATATTACACCTGATCAATTTGATAAATACAAAGAAATTGGAGAAGCAATGGGCTTTAAATATGTTGAAAGTGGCGCTTTAGTTCGTTCTTCCTATAAAGCACAGAGACATTTAGTATAATTATTAATTACATAATTTACTTTAACCTTTAATTAACAATAGCTTATTAATTTTTGGCATAAGAATTGTAATACTCTTTTAAGAAGCAAAGAACTTGAAGAGCTTTGTTTTCATTTAATAAAATTTGAGTTAGTTAATAAAAAAAAAGCACTTTAAAAGTGCTTTTTTTTATTTTATAAAATGTATCTATTATTTTACTAAAGTACCTTCTTCCATTAATATAGGATATACATATCCGTGTCCAAAATCCTTATTTAAAGTAATAATTCCTTTAAAAGTAATAATATCACCAATTTTCACAGTATCCTGTGTAGTTATTCCTAAGTCCTTTTCACCTTCAAACTGAGTTCCATCAATAATATGAATCCAATTTTTGTCCATAATTCCATTATTAACTTTCACAACTTTACCTTTAACTATAATAGATTTTGTTGAAAACGATTCCTTATCCGAAAATAATTCATTTAAAGAAACTCCATTTGCTGGTTTTTCAATTTTAATAGCTTCCATTTCAGAAGTGTCAGAATTTGTATGAGGATTTACTTGTTTTTCAATAATCAATTTTTCACTTGTTCTTATTCCTTCTGCAAAAGTTATAAAATCAAATGTTTTCATTAATTCTTTACTTTCAAAATCCTTCATTTGCATTCCTCCATCATAATAATATGTATCACCTACTTTTACCTGAGTATTTGGTATTGCCATCCAATACTTATTTCCACTTTCATCAACATTAAGATAGGTATAATTACCACCATCTAATGTTTCATTAATTACTATTTTATGAATAGTTGATTTAGCTGGCTCTTGTTTGTTTTCAATTTTTGAATAGCCTTCTTTATCTTTACAACTAAACAACACTAAAACACTAAATATTACTGCAAAAAATTTAATTTGATTCTTCATTTTTTTTAATTTAATTTATAAGTAAAAGTAACATATATTACACTATCCTTATATGACAATTATCACCATTTTACTTCTGTAAATCCTTTGTTTTTTAAATAATTATTTGCACTGCTAAAGTGCTTATTACCAAACCAAAAACCTCTGTTTGCACTTAAAGGTGATGGATGCCCAGTAGCTAAAACACAATGTTTATGGTGGTTAATTTTTTTGCCTTTCTTTTTAGCAAAACCTCCCCAAAGCATAAAAATCACATTTTCTTTTTGTTCTGAGATTAAAGAAATTACTGCATCTGTAAAAAGTTCCCAACCTAATTTTTGATGCGAGCCAGCTTCATGAGCCTTCACTGTTAAAGTCGCATTTAATAACAAAACTCCTTGTTTTGCCCAACGTTCTAAGTTTCCACTTTCAGGATATGGAATTCCTAAATCCGTTTCAATTTCCTTGAAAATATTTTTTAATGAAGGTGGATGTGCAATTCCTTCATTTACAGAAAAACACAAACCGTTAGCTTGCCCAACTCCATGATAAGGATCTTGTCCAATAATCACCACTTTTAAATCGCTAAAAGAGCATAAATTAAACGCTTCAAAAATTTGTTCTTCTTTTGGAAAACACGTATTTGTTACATATTCTTCTGATATGAAATCTGTAAGTTGTTTAAAATAAGCCTTTTCAAGCTCAGGTTTTAAAAGATTCTCCCAGCTTTCAGCTATTTTCACTTTCATTGTTGCTTTTCATCTTAAATTAATACTTTTGTCTAACTTTTCAAAAGTAATAATTTTTATGAGTAGTATTTCAGAAAAAACATTAATAGATTTAGAATTAGCGACTGTTTTAAAATCGGTAAGTGAGTTTTGTATTTCTGACTTAGGTAAAAATGAAACAATAAATATAAGGCCTTTTGGATCTTTACAAAAACTGCAACCTGAATTACTTCAAGTAAACGAATATTTATCGACTTACATAAATGATAATAAAATTCCTAATCACTATTTCGATGATATTCAAAAAGAAATACACATTCTAAATATTGAAAATAGCTATTTAGAAGCTGCTTCTTTTTTAAAAATATTAAACAATACAAACACTATTTTTGAATTGCTTCAATTTTTTAAAAAATTTAAGAACTACTACCCTACACTATTTAATGTTTCATTAACCATAGAATTTCAAAAACCAATAGTTCAAAATATTGAAAAAATAATTACTTCTTATGGAGAAATAAATGAAAATGCTTCTGAAGTATTAAAACAAATTAGAAGAGAAATTCATTCTGTTCGTTCTAAAATTGGTAGTAGTTTCACAAAAGCATTAAGTCAATATAGCAGTGCTGGTTATTTAGATGAGATACGAGAATCTGTAGTTGATAATCAACGGGTTTTAGCCGTGATTGCAATGCATAGAAGAAAAATTAAAGGAAGTTTAGTTGGAAGTTCTAAAACAGGAAGCATTGTTTATATTGCACCAGAAGCTACTTTACAGTTTAGCAGAGAGCTTCAAAATTTACTGTATGATGAGCATCAAGAAGTTATTAAAATTTTAAAAAACTTAACAAATTCTTTAAGAGAATTTATCCCCGATTTAATTACGTACCAAAGCTATTTAACAAAATTGGATGTGATTGCTTCAAAAGCAAAATACGCACATAAAATAAATGGAGTATTGCCCAAAATTACTTCAGAAAGAAAAGTTTTTTTAAAAAATGCTTATCACCCAATTCTTTTAGTAAATAATAATCAAAAAAAATTAAAAACAATTCCACAAACGCTTGAATTAAATAAACAACAACAAATTATAGTTATATCGGGGCCAAATGCTGGTGGAAAAAGTATTGCTTTAAAAACTATTGGTTTACTACAAGTTATGCTACAAAGTGGTTTATTAATTCCTGTTCATGAACATTCTGAAACTTGCTTTTTTGAAAAAATACTAACAGATATTGGAGATAATCAATCTATTGAGAATCAATTAAGTACGTATAGTTATCGTTTAAAAAATATGCGTAATTTTTTACGTAATTGTAACGATAGCACGTTATTTTTAATTGATGAATTTGGAACAGGAAGTGACCCTGAACTTGGTGGCGCATTGGCTGAAATATTTTTAGAAGAATTTTATACAAAAGGTGCTTATGGGATAATTACAACCCATTACGCAAATTTAAAAGTGTTGGCTAGTGAATTAGAAAATGTTTCGAATGCCAATATGCAATTTGATGAAAAAACATTGGAGCCTTTATACAAATTGTTTATTGGCCAGGCTGGTAGCTCTTTTACCTTTGAAGTTGCACAAAAAAACGGAATTCCTTTTAGTTTAATTAATAAAGCTAAGAAAAGAGTTGATGGAGAAAAAGTACGATTAGACAAAACTATTTCCAATCTTCAAAAAGAACGTAATAAATTGCAAAAAAATTCAGAAAATTTAGAAAAACAAAAATCGAAAGCTATTGAACAAACAGATAGTTTAAATGAAAAACAACTAAAAATTCAAGATAAGCTAGAGAGTTTTCAAGAATTATATGATAGTAATCAAAAAATGCTTGCCTACGGAAGAAAAACAAATGAATTGCTTCATAAATACTTTCAAACAAATAATAAAAAACAATTAACATCCGATTTTAACAATTGGGTTACTGTTGAAAAAACAAAACATTTAAAAAGAAATCCACCAGTTGTTAAAACCAAAGTTCAGAAAAAACAAGCTATAATTGAAAAACAACAGGTTGAGAAGAAACTAAAAACTGTTGAAACTGAGGTATTAGTTGAAGTTATTAAAGTTAGAGAAATTAAAAAAACTGAAGCAAAAAAAGAAGCGAAACAAAAAGCAGATTACATTTTTAAAATTAATGATAAAATCCGAATTATTGGAAGCAATTCTTGTGGAACTATTGAAAAAATTGAAAAAAATAATGCTTTCATAAATTATGGCTTTTTCACTACAAAAACCACACTAAATAAGCTTGAATTGGTGGAATCTGCAAAAAACAAGTAGTTTTATTACTATTTAGTAACATTATTAATCATTTTCATACCATTTTATCCTTATTACTATAAATATTTTATTAAATTTAGCGTGCTAAAAAATAAGACATGCTAAACTATTTTAAAGCTTTTACAATTTTTTCAATTTGGGCACTTATTGCCCTAACTTCACATTATTATATTAGCTCTAAAATTTTTAACACTTGTAATTCGAATTCTCCGGAAACACCTACTCTTCAAAAAAACATATTATTTTCAATAATTGACTCAAACAACGCTGTTCTCTATAATTTTTCTGAAGGGTTTACTATAAATAATAAAAATAATAATGTTTCAAGTATTTTAAAAATACCCTATTTAACTGATAGCATTCAACATATTTTAGCCAACGATTATTCAAAAGAACTTATTATTACAGGAAAATATTTAGAAACTGAGATTGATCATAACCTTGACACTGATATTGGTATTCAACGTGCTGAATTGGTAAAAAAAGAATTGATAAAACATCATATTAACGCTCATAGAATTAAAATCTCTAGTAAAATCTCTAGTTTTTCATTTAACAAGGAAGGTATTTACACAGATGGAATTGAGATGAAATTCAATACTCTAGAAAAACAGATTATAGATAGTTTAGAATTAACAATTATTAATAGAAGGCTATATATTGAGTTTAAAAATGATAGTTTAATGTCTAACCAAGAACTGATAGATTATAACTTATTATTAAAACAATATTTAAAAAAACACACAGATAAAAAGGTACAAATTACTGGGCATACCGATAATTTAGGTTATTATGATAATAATTTGATTATTGGATTAGCAAGAGCTAATGAAGTAAAGGGCTATTTTATTAATAATGGCATAAATGCTAATATATTTGAAACGTTATCTAAAGGAGAATCAGAACCAATTGCAGAAAAATTCACAGAAAAAGGAAGAGCTATAAACCGAAGAATAGAAATCACAATTAACTAAATATTATTGCATGCTTTTATCAATATTTTCAAATCCAAATACAGCACATCTAATAGAAATTTTTTGTTGGATGTTAGGGGCTTTTCTGATAGGTTTATTTTTTGGAAGATTTATTAAATCAAAAGAAAAAAAGAATACTCATAATACAAATACAGAAATACAAGATGATTTAAATATTGTTGATGATATTTCTAAAATTAGAGCAACACAAACTTTTAAACGTGGCGGCGTAGAAATGCTAACAACTGTTCCCCTTGAAAATGAAAACGGGTTAAATTTTAATAGAATTGGTACAGCTACATTTCAAGAAAAAGATAATTTGCAACAAATAAAAGGGATAGGCACCTCAATTGAAGAAAAATTGAACAATATTGGGATATTTACATTTAAACAAATTAGTAATTTTAACAGTAAAGATATCACCGAAATTACCGATTTAATAAAATTTTTCCCAGGTAGAATTGAACGAGACGATTGGGTTGGACAAGCCTATAGTTTATTAAATGATAAAGAAGAATAAGTTCTATTCTTCTTTATAACGTTCCATTTCTCTATCATAAAAAGCTGTAGTTGATTCAATAAGAACGGCTACTTGAGTTTCTAATTCTTCTTGATCTTCGCCATCAAAATCTTCAAACCATTCAATTTCATCATCAACTAAATTGATTACAAACCTTGGAAATTCAGTATGTATCACAAAAATAGCATCTGCACAATCCGTATTATCTCCCAATAAAAATTTAGGTAATTCCATTATTTTCTCTTATTAATTTATTAGTTAAGTAATTAAATCTTAAAAACAGCAATATAGCTGAACTAGTTAATGCCGTTAGCAAACCAATCCAAATTCCCAAAGTTCCAAGAACATCCTCTTTTCCCAAATAAAAACAAATTGGGAATCCAATTATCCAATACGCAATAAACGATAATATTGAAGGCCACTTTACATCTTGTAATCCACGTAAACCACCTAAAATAACAGCCTGTAAACCGTCAGATAGTTGAAATAGCCCTGCAACAATTAATAAACTTGAAGCCATTGCAATTACTTCTAAATTATCAGTAAAAACCCAAGGTAAAACATCTTTAAACACTATAAACCCAGTTGTAAATGCAACCATTATAATTAATACTAATAGAAAGTTTGAAAAAGCAATACGCCTTAATTCAACAAAATTTTTCAATCCTTTTTGGTTTCCAACTCTAACAGTTGCAGCAACTCCAATTCCAACCGCCATCATAAAAGTAGTTGATGATAGTTTTAATGCTATTTGATTTGCTGCTTGTGGTAATGCGCCTAATGTACCCGCTAACAAAACGGATGCCGTAAATAAACCTACTTCAAAAAGCATCTGTAATGCTGTTGGAAAACCTAAATTCATGATTTTCACAAATACTTTCTTCTTAAACTCATGAATTTGTAATCTTTTCATGTAAACAGCAAATTTTTCTTTTTTCATTAAAACTACAAAAAGGAAAACTACCATAACAATTCTAGATATCAATGTTCCTAATGCTGCTCCAACTATTTCTAAACGAGGAAAAATCCAAAGACCATAAATTAATGCAAAATTCAAGATTACGTTAACCACATTTGTTAAAATTGTAGCATACATAGCATATTTAGTTTCTGACAAGCCATCTGTAAACTGCTTCAAACCTTGAAAAATCATTAATGGAATCATAGAAATCGCAACAATTTCATAATAAGGAATTGCCAAAATAACCACTTCCTCAGGTTGATCTAAATGGTACAAAATAGGTTTTATAAGTAGTAACATTATAAACACTGCAACACCTAAAATAACCATTAATAGTAAACCATGTTGAAAAATGCTTCTACCTTTTTCTTTATCTCCTTCTCCATCAGATTCAGCAATTAAAGGTGTTATAGCGAATGAAAACCCTATTCCAATAGAAAGCGCAATAAAAATTAGACTATTACCAAGTGAAGTTGCTGCCAATTCAACTGGCCCTAATCTACCCACCATAATATCATCAATTAAGCCAACTAATAAGTGCCCTAATGACCCCATCATAATTGGAGTAGCCAATTTTAAATTATTTTTAAACTCTGAAGTATAATTTTTAAATGTCAATTCTAATCAATTTATAAGTTGCGAAGATACAAGAATTATGCATATTACTAAATTAGAAAGGTGATACAATAAAGAAAATCTATTTTAACATAAAAATTTAAAATTAACATTATTTTAAAAGACCCTTTTAATATGTACATTTGTGTAACAAAAATTATTATTCATAAATAAAAAAATATAAGAATGGCTGTATTAGTAGGAAAAAAAGCACCAAAATTTAATGCGCAAGCAGTAGTAAACGGAATGGAGTTTGTTGAAAATTATTCATTAGAACAATTTGAGGGGAAGAAATATGTAGTATTATTCTTCTACCCAAAAGATTTCACATTCGTATGTCCTACTGAACTTTTTGCTTTTCAAGAAAAATTAGCAGAATTTCAAGAACGTAATGTTCAATTGATTGCAGTATCAACTGATACTGAGCAATCTCACTGGGGATGGTTACAAATGCCAAAAAATACAGGTGGAATTCAAGGAGTTACTTATCCATTAGTTGCTGACACAAACAAAACAATTTCTAAAAATTATGATGTTTTAGCTGGTGATTATTTTTATGATGATGAAGATCAATTGCAAGCTAGCGGTGAATTAATTGCATATCGTGGTTTATTTTTAATTGATAAAGAAGGAATTGTACGTCACCAAGTAGTAAATGATTTACCATTAGGAAGAAATGTTGATGAAGCTTTAAGAATGGTTGATGCATTACAATTTAACGAAGAACACGGTGAGGCTTGTCCTGCAAACTGGACTTCAGAAAAAGAAGGCTTAAAAGCAACGCATGAAGGTGTTGCTGATTATTTATCGAATCACTAACAAAAATCAAATATATTGTTAAAAACTCTCGAATTAACTCGGGAGTTTTTAGTTTTTAACCTAACTTTGAAACTTGAAATTTAAAAAAATTTATTATGGCTAAAATAACATTAAAAGGAAATTCAATTAAAACAATAGGAAACTTACCTAAAGTAGGTAAAAAAGCTCCAAAATTCTCTTTAATTAAATCTGATTTATCAAAAGCGAAATTAAAAGACTTTAAAGGTTCAAAATTAATTCTAAATATTTTTCCAAGTTTAGATACTGGTACTTGTGCTGCTTCAGTTAGAAGGTTTAACAAAGAAGCTAGTGAATTAGAAAACACTAAAGTATTATGTATTTCAAGAGATTTACCATTTGCACAAGCACGTTTTTGTGGCGCAGAAGGATTAGAAAATGTAATTACATTATCTGATTTTGCAAAAGGAAAATTTGGAAAAGCTTACGGTTTAACTATTGAAGATGGACCTTTAGCAAACTTACATTCTAGAGCAATTGTTGTAGTTAATGAAGAAGGAGTTATAACTTATTCAGAACAAGTTCCTGAAATTGTTGATGAACCTAATTACGAAGCTGCTTTAAAAGCACTATAAATTATGAATACAGAACGTAATTTTTTTTTGAACCGAATTCAATCTGTAAAATATGCAGCCAAGGGTTTTTGGATTTTAATTACTTCTGAAAATAGTATTATTGCACAAGTTATTATCGCCATAATCATGACAATTTTTGGCTTTATAATGCAACTTTCTGCTACCGAATGGATGTTCCAAGTTTTATCTATTGGACTTGTTTTGGTAGCAGAATCTTTAAATACAGGTATTGAAAAACTTGCCGACTTTATTCACCCAGAATATCATAAACAAATTGGTAGAGTTAAAGATATTTCGGCTGGAGCAGCATTTTTTGCTGCAATATTTGCTGTAATTATCGGTTTAATAATTTACTTACCTAAATTTATTTAGGAATTTAACCACAATCATATTAATTTCATATTTTTGTGTCATACTAAAGTAAATGGCTAAAAAAACAAAAACAACAGCAAAAACTGAAACAAAACCTCGTTTCCAAAAAACAAAAACATTTTTTGGAAGTAGACAAACTCAAACTATACTAGGTTTGTTTGTGATGTTATTTTCAATATTCTTATTAATTTCATTTATTTCATACCTTTTTAATTGGCAAAACGATCAAAGTCAACTTTCCAATTTTACAGATAAAAACACAACTGTAAAAAACCTTTTGGGGAAAATTGGTGCAAGTATCAGCCATTTTTTCATTTATAATAATTTTGGTGTTTCAGCCTTATTTTTACCTGTACTCCTATTCTTTTCTGGCTTCTTTATCTTTTTAAAAGGAAGTTTAAAAAGAGTCCTAAATTCTTGGGGATGGGGAATTTTAGGAATTCTTTGGATTTCAATTTCATTTGGTTTTTTATCAGATAAAAATTCTTTATTGTCTGGTATTATTGGATTTGAAATGAATATTTATTTACAGCAATTTTTAGGAAAAGTTGGATTAATTTTAGTGCTATTCTTTTTAATTATTTCTTATTTAGTAATTCGGTTTAAATTGACACCTGAAGTTATTAAAAATAGTTTATTTACAGCTAAAAATAGTTATAAAGAAACCATTAATGAAGATGTTTCAAACGAAAAAACAGTTCCTTTAGAAGAGATTAAAGAAATTAAACAACCGCCTATAAAAAAAGAATCAAATGATTCTAATTTTACAATTCACGATAATTCCTCAAAAGAATTAGAAATAACTCTTAAACAAAACTCCGAACACAAGGACGTTGAAATTGCCGTTGAACAAATTGTTGAAGAAAATCATGTAGATGAGAATTTATCTGATAAGCTAGTAAAAGATTTTGGTGAATTTGACCCAACGTTAGAATTAAGTAATTATAAATTTCCAACCTTAAATTTATTAAGAGATTATAATGAGAGTATCTCTGTTGACCAAGAAGAATTAGAAGCGCATAAAAATAAAATTGTAGAAACTTTAAGTAATTATAATATAGGTATTGAACGCATTAAAGCAACTGTTGGACCAACAGTAACCTTATATGAAATAGTACCTGAAGCTGGTATACGTATTTCTAAAATAAAAAATTTAGAAGACGATATTGCACTATCACTTTCTGCAATGGGAATTAGAATTATTGCTCCAATACCAGGAAAAGGTACTATTGGGATTGAAGTTCCTAATAAAAAAGCAACAATGGTTTCTATGAAATCTGTTATTTCTTCAACAAAATTTCAAAATTCAGAAATGGAATTACCAATAGCTTTAGGTAAAACAATTTCAAATGAAACTTTTGTGATTGATTTGGCTAAAATGCCTCATTTATTAATGGCAGGTGCAACAGGTCAAGGAAAATCAGTAGGTTTAAATGCTGTGTTAACTTCATTATTGTATAAAAAACACCCTGCAGAAGTTAAATTTGTTTTGGTAGATCCTAAAAAAGTTGAACTAACACTATTTAATAAAATTGAGCGTCATTATTTAGCAAAATTGCCAGATACAGATGATGCAATAATAACTGATACTACTAAAGTTGTAAATACGTTAAATTCATTATGTATTGAAATGGATGCGCGTTATGATTTATTAAAATTAGCAATGGTTCGTAATATAAAAGAATACAATGTTAAATTTAAATCTCGTAAGTTAAATCCAAACGACGGACATAAATTTTTACCATATATAGTTTTAGTTATTGATGAATTTGCTGATTTAATTATGACAGCCGGAAAAGAAATTGAAACTCCAATTGCTCGCTTAGCACAGTTAGCACGTGCTATTGGAATTCATTTAATTGTTGCTACTCAACGTCCGTCTGTAAACGTAATAACAGGTATTATAAAAGCCAATTTTCCTGCAAGAGCAGCATTTAGAGTAACTTCAAAGATTGATTCTAGAACCATTCTTGACAGTTCTGGAGCAGATCAATTAATTGGGAAAGGTGATATGCTTTTTTCAGCTGGAAATGATTTAATTCGTATACAATGTGCATTTGTTGATACGCCAGAAATTGAAAAAATTACTGATTTTATCGGTTCACAACGCGCCTACCCAGATGCATATATGCTACCTGAATATTATGGCGAGGAAGTTGGCACAAGTCTTGATATAAATATTAGCGAAAGAGATATTTTGTTTAGAGATGCAGCACTTGTAATAGTTCATGCACAACAAGGATCGGCCTCTTTATTGCAACGAAAATTAAAGTTAGGATACAACAGAGCTGGTAGATTAATTGATCAATTAGAAGCTGCTGGTATTGTTGGTCAATTTGAAGGCAGTAAAGCTCGACAAGTTCTAATTTCAGATGAAATGGCTTTAAATCAATTATTAGATAACGAACCAACATAATTATAAAGAATAATAAATTTATAGAATGAAAAAAATAGCATTATTACTAGCAATTACATTTTTTAGCATTTCAACTTTTAGTCAAAATTCTAATGAAGCAAAAAAAATATTAGATGAAGTTGCTCAAAAAGTAGAAACTTATGAAAACATTTATATTGAGTTTAATCATAGATTAGACAATTTTGATGCTGAAATTCATCAAGAAACAAAAGGAAGTGTTACTTTAAAAAAAGATTTGTACCATTTAAATTATATGGGTACTGAGCAAATATTTGATGGTAAAAAAATCTACCTAATTATTCATGAAGATGAAGAAGTAATCATTCAAAAACAAACAAAAGACAGTGAAGAAGCTTTAACACCTTCAAAAATGTTTTCATTCTATAAAAATGGTTACACTTATAAAATGGATGAATTAAAAACTATTAAAGGAATTAAAATACAATATGTTAAACTTAGACCTATTGACAGTAATTCTGAAATTATTAGTGTACTTGTTGGTGTAGATGTAAAAACTAAACATATTTACGATGTGATTGAAACAGGTGAAAATGGCACAATAACAACACTTGAAGTAAGAACTTTCAAAACAAATCAGCCTTTATCAGAAAAGCTTTTTATCTTTGACACAGCAAAATACAGAGATCAAAAAAAATATACAATCTCTGAACCAAAATAAAAGCGTTGAAAGCATTAGATAAATACATTTTAAAAAGTTTTTTAGAACCTTTTTTAGCCACATTTTTTGTGGTTCTTTTTGTCTTAGTCATGCAGTCCTTGTGGCTTGCTTTTGATGAAATTGCAGGAAAAGGGATCGACCTATTTTTTATTTTAAGATTTCTTGGATATTTAGCTCTAATGCTAACTCCTACTGCGTTGCCAATCGGAATATTATTGTCCTCAATAATGGCATTAGGAGATTTATCTGAAAATTATGAAATGGCAGCAATCAAATCTGCAGGTATTTCGTTAAAAAGAGTTATAAAACCATTAATATTTTTAATTCTATTTATAAGTGCACTTAACTTTGTATTCTTAAACAATATTTATCCTTGGGCAACCCTTAAGCAGAAAAATTTGTATTTGAATATGAAAAAGAAAAAACCTGCCTTAGCGTTGGTTCCTGGAGCATTTAATACAGAGATTCCTGGTTATAGCATAAAATTTGAAGAAAAATACGGTGAAGAAGATAACTTACTAAAAAATGTTCAAATTGCAGATTTAAGTGAAGCAAAAGGGAAAATAAAAGTTATTACTGCTGAAAAGGGAATAATCTCTTCTGATGAAGGTAGTAAATACATGACTTTAACTTTGGAAAATGGTAATTATTACGAAGAACATATTACCAAATCTTATCGTCCAAAGGATAGAGCAAAAATGCCCGCTTCTAAAGCTACATTTAACACATACACCATAAATATTGATATTTCTTCATTTAACGATGACTCTACATTGGATGATGAAAAAATAAAGGAACACCATGGAATGTTAAGTATTGTACAGCTTGATTCTATTTCGAAAAGAAATAAAATAACTTATGATGAGTACATCAAAAACCAAGCAGATTATTTTTTTAACATCATAGAAACTAAAAAATTATATAAGTATCAAGATTCTCTAATCCCCGATAACCTAGATTCTATAATACTTAATAATTTTACTCTTAAAAACAAAAGTATAGTTCTAAATGAGTCAATTCAATTATTGAAACGAACAACCGATCGTAATAAAAGTCAGAAAAAGAATTTCAAAGACAAAAGAAAATTACTAAACCTTTATGACCATGAGATTTATTACAGGATTTCATTTTCACTAGCCTGCTTGGTTCTTTTCTTTATTGGAGCTCCGCTTGGTTCAATTATTAGAAAAGGTGGATTTGGCTTACCCATGATAATGGCAATTGTAATTTTTGTTATTTACTTTTTCATTTCAAAATTAGGAGGTAACTTATCTGAAGAAAGTGCCATTTCTGCATTATTTGGAAGCTGGCTTTCAACATTGATACTATTACCATTTGGTATTCTACTAACCCGAAGAGCAACTCAAGGAATGGGTATATTTAATATTGATTCTATTCTTGATAACCTAAAAAAACTATTTATTAAAATAGAAAATAAATCAACAAACTAAAAATGGAAAGTTCAACAAATAAAATTAAATTAAATACAATATTAGAAGCCATTGAAGATATTAAAAATGGTAAAATGATTATTGTAGTTGATGATGAAGATAGAGAAAATGAAGGTGATTTTATTGCTGCTGCTGAATGTGTTACTGCTGAAATGATTAATTTTATGGCAAAACATGGTAGAGGCTTAATTTGCGCTCCTTTAACAGAACCTCGTTGTAAAGAGTTAGACTTACCGCTTATGGTAAATAAAAACACCGTATTACACAATACACAATTTACAGTATCAATAGATTTAATTGGTGATGGTTGTACAACAGGTATTTCTGCACAAGACAGAGCAAAAACTATTAAAGCATTAACTTCAAAAAATATAAAACCTGATGATTTTGGAAGACCAGGCCATATTTTTCCATTAATAGCAAAAGAAGGTGGTGTTTTACGTAGAACTGGACATACAGAAGCGGCTATAGATTTAGCTCGTTTAGCAGGTTATCAACCTTCAGGAATTTTAGTCGAAATTTTGAATGAAGATGGTACAATGGCGCGTCTTCCGCAATTATTAGAGGTTGCTGAAAAATTCGATTTAAAAATTATTTCAATTGAAGACTTAGTTGCTTATCGTATGAAATACGATTCTTTAATTTATAAAATAGAAGATTTCCCAATTCAAACTCGCTTTGGTGAATTTCGTTTAAGAGCCTATAAACAAACTACTAATAACCAAATTCATTTAGCTTTAACAAAAGGATCTTGGGAAGATAATGAGTCTGTAATGGTTCGTGTAAATTCCTCTTTAATCAATAATGATATTATAAGGCTTTTAACAAGTAAGCCAGACGATACTTTTTCTAGAGTTTTTAAAATGATAAATGACGCAGGTAAAGGAGCGGCTGTATTTATTAGTCAAGAAAACCAATCTTTTAACTTAATAAATCGCCTGTCTTTATTAAAAGAAGCTCAAAAAGAAATTGAGAATAAAGTTCCTCAAATAAAGCCTGACGATAAAGACTTTGGTATTGGAGCTCAAATTTTACATGATTTAGAAATTAGTAAAATACGAGTTTTATCAAATGCACCATCTGTAGCTAAACGTATTGGAATGACTGGTTATGGATTAGAAATAGTGGAGTATTTAAATTACTAATAATTATATTCTTTTATGAAACATTTTTTTTTCATTGGTATTGTCTGTATCATGCTTTATTCGTGTAAAAAAAATGTTTCACAAACAAACCAACCTAATAATACAATAACTTCTACTTTTAAAGGGTTTGAAATTAAAGGTACTTTAGAAAATTTTTATCCTGAAAAAGTTTATTTAAATAAAATAATTGAAGATTCATTTTATAAAATAGACTCTTCTGAAATTCTAAATAACAACTTTCAATTTAAAGGAATTGTAGAATTTCCTGAGCGTTTAGCTTTAACTTTTGAAAATTATTCTTCAATTACACTTTTTATTATTGAAAATACAAAATTTGAAATCTTCATAAATTCAGAAACCGTTAATGACCCTAAAATTCTTGGTTCACCTTTAAACAGTAAACTTAATGAATACAAACTAGCGGCTAAAAATATATTTAAAAAAATAGATTATTTATTCCCTCAATTTCAAAAAGCTAGACTTGAAAATGATTATGAAAAACTGTCTGAAATTGATAAAGAAATGAAAAAAATTGAAAAAGAATTTGTTGATTTTAGTTATACTTATATCATTCAGAATAAAGAATCTTATATTGCTCCAATGCTATTGCGCGATCAATTAAAATCTACTACAATTGATACACTTCAAATTAAAAAAACATATGATATTCTTTCATCAAGTATAAAAAACTCGCCTGATGCTGAAATTGTTGCTTCATTTTTAAATTTACATTAAAAAACTAAAATCAGTTTCTGATGGAAACTCTACTGCTGGTTTATTCTGTTGAAACAAACGTGCATTTAAAGTCCCTTTTAAAACCACTTTTTTACCCTCAACTTTTAACCAACTACCTTCTCTAAGTCCTAAAACTGGTGTTTTATTTACAGTATGATATTCATTAATACGGGTTTCTCTTGTTTCTCCCATATGAGTAGAATTAGTATCTGGATCTAAATAATGACAATTTAAATTAAAATTCAAAAAACCTAACGTATCAAAACTTGGTGGATAAATTATTGGCATATCGTTGGTGTTTTGCATTGTTACACCCGTAATTACACTTCCTGCACTTGTTCCAAAGTAAGGAATACCGTTTTCAACTACATTTTTAATGGTTGAAATTAATTTATGCTGATATAATTGTTGTACCAATAAAAAGGTATTACCACCTCCAACAAAAATTGCTTTTGCATTATTAACTGCGTCAATTGGATTTTTATACTCGTGAATTCCTTTAATTTTAATATTAATTTTCTCGAATCCTTGTTGAGCTCTACTTGTATATTCGTCATGAGTTAATCCACTTGGTCTTGCATATGGAATAAATAAAATTTCGTTTATACCCTTAAAAAAATCAGAAAGTTGTGGTAATATATATTCTAAATAACCCCTTCCGTGAACCGTTGAAGTGCTAGCAATCAATAATTTTTTCATTAAAAATAAGTTTTATCAAATATACGAAAAATCACTATTTAACATAAGTTTACAATGAGTTTAATATAATTTTAAGATTTCAATAGCGTAATTTGTTTTGATGAATTTAAGACTAACCAACTTACTTATTTTCGTTTTTTTTGCGATATACTCTAATTCTCAAGAAAAGCAACCTGTTATTACCGGAAAAATATTCAGTTTTAACGAATCTGTGAATAATGTACATATCATTAATTTAAATGATTTAACAGGAACAATAAGTAATGATAATGGTGAATTTGAAATTAAAGTACACCTCAATGATACCATCCTATTTTCATCTATTCAATATGAAAAAATAAAAATAGCAGTAACCAAAAAACATTTAAATTCAAAAATAATGGAGATATCTTTAATTCCATCTATTAATAATTTAGATGAAGTCTTTTTACATGGTCTAACAGGAAATTTGAATTTAGATTTAGCTAAAAAACCAAAAGACACAATGCCTAAACATAATTTTGTTTTTAAATTAAGTGATTTAGATAAAAAATTACCTGACGACAAACACGGTTTTTTAAAATCCCCAAATGCTCAAGATATAACTGACCCAATTAAAATGAACGGAGCTGGTGGAAGTGCTACTATTCCAGATTATTATATGATTGGTGTACGAAAATTAAAACGAGAATTAAAAAATAAAAAAGATTTTCCTTCCAAAATAATAAAAGATTTAGGAATCAATTATTTCACAAATAATTTAAAAATTCCTGAAGAAAAAATTAATCATTTCTTAGCTTATTGTGAATACAAAAATATTATTGAAGAATATAATAAAAACAACCTATTAGAAGTCATTAAAATATTGCGTGAAGAAAGTATTTTATATCATAAAATTGAAAAGTAAAACGTATAAAATCTAGTTTTTCAATTTATATTCAAGAATATAAATTGAATTCGCAAGTTGCAATAATTAACAAAAGTTTACCAAAGTATTAATACTATTTTAAGAACTCAACTTATTACTTTGTTGAATGCATTTAAGACTAACCT
This sequence comes from uncultured Lutibacter sp., assembly GCF_937891065.1. GTDB lineage: Bacteria > Bacteroidota > Bacteroidia > Flavobacteriales > Flavobacteriaceae > Lutibacter. The sequence continues at coordinate 17,073 of NZ_CALAEQ010000001.1, forward strand.
TTTTACTTTGTTTTATATTTCTGGCAACAAATAGTATTGCTCAAGAGAATACAATAATCCATGGAACAATTATTAGTGAAAATCAAGTAATTAGTAATGTTCATATTATTAACTTGGCTAGTGGTAGAGGAACTATTAGTAATGATAATGGCTCTTTTGAAATTACTACTAAATTAAATGATACACTTCTATTTTCTTCTATTCAGTTTGAACGAAAAAAAATTAAAATAACTAATAAACTAATATCTTCAAAAGAAATTATTCTTGAATTAACAACTTCAGTAACAATGCTAAATGAGGTAACAATTACACATTTAACGGGTGATTTATATGTTGATATTAAAGGTATTCCTGAAGACACAACTCCAAAACATAACTTTGTTTATAAATTAAGTGATTTATATAAAAATCTACCTGAAGATCAACATGGTTCCAGAGCAGCTCCAAATGTTGGAATCTTCCCTACTGGAGGAGCAAATATTGCAAGTTTATTTGATGGAAAATCTGCAATGAATAGAATTTTGAAACGTAAACTATCTAAACAAAAGCAATTTCCAATAAAATTAAGAAAAGCGTTAGGAGATTATTATTTTATCACCAATTTGAAAATACCGGAATTCAAAATACATAATTTTATAACGTATTGCGAGTATAGAAATATTAGTCAAAAATTTGACAACAATAAACTATTAGAAATTATTGAAATTCTTAAAGAAGAAAGTATAAGTTACAATGAAATTAAAGATTAGTAAATATGTTATAGTTGTACCATTTTTAATAGCATTAATAAACGTTAATGCTCAAACTACAAATGTAAAACTTAGTGGCATTGTAAAATACGATTCCATTTATTTGCAAGATATTAATATTTTAAACAAAGCTTCAAATTTAGGAACTTCAAGCAATGAGAATGGTCTATTTACAATTTATGCTAAAGAAGGAGATTCTATCATGTTTTCATCTGTTGTTTTTCAAAAAAGAATAATTAAAATTTCAAACACTCACATAAATTCAAGAACAATTACAGTTTATTTAGAGCCTGATTTTTATCAGCTAGACGAAGTAATGCTCGCTAAAAAAGTATTTATAAATTGGAGAGATGCTGCAGTTACTAAAGGAGCTATTTTTGAAAATGATGAAATTTCAAATAGTAAAGCACCTGATGCTCGTAAATTAACAGACCCAAACGCAAATGCCGGCGGAATTAATCCTTTTGCTATATTAATGATGTTAACTAAAAAAAATCGTTTAAAACGAAAAGCAAAAAGATTAGAATTAAAAATAGAGCATGAGGAAATAAAACATTTAAAAAATGATTTCTCAAATACTATCAAAAATTTATATGGTGCTATTTTTTTCAAAGAAGCTCTTCATATTTCAGAAGATAATATTTACTTATTTTTAGATTATTGTGAAGGAAATGGTTTAAATAATTATTATAAAAGTAATGAAATTGTGATCAAAAATTTTCTAATATTACAAGCAAAAAAATTTAATTCAATTAAAAATTAGTAATATTTATTACACAATGTAAATTGTTTCTTTAGAATGCTTTTTGTTTATTAGCCTTAAAATAAATGAAATGAAATTTAAAAAATATCTAACGCTTCTTTTATTAATTCCATTATTTGCATTTACGTTGCATAAATATTATATAAGTTTATGTGAAATTGAGCATAATAAAGCGCAAAAATCACTTCAAATCACCTTAGGTTTATTTATTGATGATATTGAGTTTACGCTCAATAAAAATCACAAAACATCTTTAAATATAGCGACCAAAAAAGAAGTTAAAAATATAGATGAATATTATTTAAATTATTTGATTGAACATTTTAAAATTAAGGTTAATAGTGAGCCCAAAGGTTATGAATATATTGGCAAAGAATATGATAATGATATTGTTCGTTTTTATTTAGAAATTGCAGATATAAAGGAATTAAATTCTATCGAGGTTACCAATACTATTCTATTTAGGGATTTTGAAGATCAGCAAAATATTATCAAAATAAAGGCAAACAACAAAAACAAAACATTTTATTTAACACCAAACAATGTTAAAGGTTTCTTAAATTATTAATCTTCAACAATTACTCTTACTAAAAATAATTAAATTTCACTTCTATATTATAGAAACTAACCACCTATGAAAAAATTATTATTACTTCTACTTTCAATTGTATCTATTTCAACAACATTTTACGGTCAAGCAATTGAACAACCTAAAGAAAAACAACAAGCTCATTACAACATTAACAAATTTAAACAGCTAAACGAAGAATTACCAACTCCAAACAAACAACATACAGCTTCTGGTGCTCCAGGTTACGAGTATACGCAACAACAAGTTGATTATAAAATGGAAATTGTTTTAGATGAAGAAAAAAATAAACTTTTTGGAGAAGAAACTATTACATACCACAACAATTCGAAAGATAATTTAGAATATTTATGGGTTCAGTTAGATCAAAATGTGAGAGCTCCAGATTCTAAAACTAACGATATAAAAGGTGGTGGGCCTGATATTTTATATACGCCCTCAAAATTTACAAAATCTTTTATGGGAAAACCTTTTCAAGGTGGTTTTAATATAGAATATATTACAGATGCTGCTAACCATAATTTAAGTTTTATGATTAATAGCACTATGATGCGAATTGATTTGCCAAAACCATTAGCTTCAGGTGAAAAATTTATTTTCAATATAAAATGGTGGTATAATATTAATGATTATACTTCTGAACGTGGGAGATCTGGTTATGAACCCTTTCCTGATGGCAATAATTTATACATTATCGCTCAGTTTTTTCCTCGCCTAGCAGTTTACAATAATGTTGAAGGTTGGCAAAATATGCAATTTTGGGGACGCAGCGAGTTTGCATTGGAGTTTGGAAATTATGATGTTTCAATTACAACACCTAAAGATCATATTTTAAATGGTACAGGTGTAGTTCAAAATCCAAAAGATGTTTTTTCAAATAAGCAATACAAAAGATATCAAGATTCAAAAACCGCTTATGATAATCCCGTTTTTATTGTAACGCCTGAAGAAGCTCTTGAAGCTGAAAAAGGAAAATCTGACAAAACTAAAACTTGGAAAATGTATGCTGAAAATGTACGTGATTTTGCGTTTGCTTCATCACGTAAATTAATTTGGGATGCCATGGCAATTAAGCTTAGCGATAAAACTGTAATGGCATATTCATTATATCCAAATGAAGGAAACCCGCTTTGGGAAGAGCATTCAACTAGGGTTGTTGCCAATACTTTAAAAGTGTATTCTGAATATACTTTTGATTATCCTTATCCTCAAGCAACATCAATTAACGCAAAGCATCAAGGAATGGAATATCCGATGATTTGTTGGAATGGAGGAAGACCAAATGCTGATGGAAAATATACGGAAAGAGCAAAAAAAGGAATGATAGGTGTAGTTACTCATGAAGTTGGACATAATTTCTTTCCTATGATTGTAAATTCTGATGAACGCCAATGGACTTGGATGGATGAAGGTTTAAATTCATTTGTAGAAATATTAGCTGAGTACAAATACGACTCCGAATTATTCCCAATGGTTGGTAAACCTAAAGATATCACAAGATATATGTCTGGTGATCAAAGTCAATTATCTCCGATTATGTCTCAAGGTGGAACCATTTTTAATTTTGGAGCAAATGCATATGCAAAACCGGCAGCAGCTTTATTTATTTTAAGACAAACTGTAATGGGACCGGAATTATTTGATTATGCTTTTAAAACATACGCAAGACGTTGGGCATTTAAACATCCAACTCCCGCTGATTTTTTTAGAACTATGGAAGATGCTTCAGCAATGGATTTAGATTGGTTTTGGAGAGGTTGGTTTTATACAACAGGCAATAATGATATTGGCATAAAAGAAGTTAAAAAATTCTATGTAACGGATAAACCTACAGAACGTGCTGAAAATATGGCCAAACGCTATGGAATTACAATCGATCAATTACCTCCTTCATTATATTTAGTTTCTGAAGACAGCAAAGAATTTACTGATGATTTAAAAAATAAAAAAGTTGAAGATTATAGTTTATTGAAAAGCTATATTGATGAAAACTTTTCATCTGAAGAAAAATTAAAGTTAAAAGCTCCTAAATATTTCTATGAATTAGTTTTTGAAAAACCAGGTGATTTGGTGATGCCAATTGTTGTTGAGTTTGAATATGAAGATGGCACCAAAGAACGCAAACAATATCCTGCCGAAATTTGGAGGTTGAATGATAAAGAAGTTACTAAAGTATTCCATGCTAGTAAAACAATTACAAAAATTACTGTTGATCCTGACCAGCAAACAGCTGATGTAGACATCACAAACAATAGTTGGCCAAAAAATAAAGAAACTGAGTTTGAACAATTCAAACAAAATAAAATAAAAGGGTAATATTTTAAGTTATTCTTAAATGAGTTGAAAAATTTAATTCTATTATAAAGTAACATTTCGACTACGTTCAATGTTACTTTATAACTTGAAATTGAACTTTGCACACAAATTCTTTTGATTATTAAATAATAATTTTTAGAAAAACAAAAAACTAATTCATCATTAATGAGAAAATTATTTATAATTCCTGCCCTATTGTTATTTATTGCAACATCAATTTTTGCTCAAGAAACCAATCGGCAAAAAGGGCATTATAATACAAGTAAGTTTAAACAATTAAATGAAGAATTACCAACGCCAAACAGTGAACACACAGCATCTGGCGCACCAGGTTATGAATATTCGCAACAACAAGTTGACTATAAAATGGATATCATTTTAGATGATGAAAACCAACGTATTTATGGTGAACAAACTATTACATATCACAATAACTCTAAAGATAATTTAGAGTATTTATGGATTCAGTTAGATCAAAATAAGCGTGCTGCAGATTCCAAAACACCAGATATACAAGAAAATAGGGTAAGCGAATTATACACACCTTCTCAGTATTCAAAAAACTTTATAGAATCTCCTTTTGATGGTGGTTTTAAAATTGAATACGTAAAAAATAGTGACGGAACCGATGCATCATACCTCATTAACCAAACAATGATGCGTTTAAATTTAGATAAACCACTGGCAAGTGGTGAAATTTTTTCTTTTAATATAAAATGGTGGTATAATATTAACAATCATGTTGAACAAGGCGGTAGATCTGGTTTTGAACACTTTCCAGCTGATGGGAATAACAGTTATGTAATTGCCCAATTTTTTCCGAGATTATGTGTTTATAACAATGTTGAAGGTTGGCAAAACAAACAGTTTTGGGGAAGAAGTGAATTCGCATTAGAATTTGGAAACTATGAAGTGAATATTACAACCCCAGATGATCACATGTTAGGTGCAACGGGGGTGCTAAAAAATAAAAATGAAGTACTTACTATTACTCAACAAAAAAGATTAGCTGAAGCTAGAAAATCTTTCCATAAGCCCATTGTTATTGCCAATCAAGATGAAGCTATTCAGGCTGAAAAAAATAAATCTAAAAAAACAAAAACTTGGAAATTTATTGCTGAAAATGTGAGAGATTATGCTTTTGCAAGTTCAAGAAAATTTATTTGGGATGGCATGGCTGTTGATATTAATGGTAGAACCGTTATGGCCTATTCTTATTATTCAAAAGAAGCAAATCCATTATATGGTGATCATTCCACAAAAGCTGTAGCTCAAGCTTTAATAACTTATTCAAAGCATACAATTGATTATCCGTATCACAAAGCAATTTCGGTTGATGGGCAAATGGGTATGGAATATCCTCAAATTTGTTTCAACCCAGGAAGGCCAAATCCTGATGGAACGTATTCTGACAGAACAAAATATAGAATGATTGGTGTTACAATTCATGAAGTTGGACATAACTTTTTTCCTATGATTATTAATTCTGATGAACGTCGATGGACTTGGATGGATGAAGGATTAAATTCTTTTGTTCAAATATTAGCTCAAATTGAATATGAAAATGGCTATCCATTAAGTAGAGGCTTACCAAAGAACATTGTGGGTTATATGAGTGGAGATCAATCTCAATTAGCGCCAATAATGACCCAAGGCGATCTTCTCTATCAATTTAGTAATAATGCTTATGCAAAACCTGCTGCTGGCTTATGGATTCTTAGAAACACCATTATGGGACCTGAATTGTTTGATTACGCTTTTAAAACTTATGCTAAACGTTGGGCTTTTAAACATCCTACTCCTGCAGATTTTTTCAGGACTATGGAAGATGCATCAGCAATGGACTTAGACTGGTTTTGGAGAGGTTGGTTTTATACAACTGGAAATAATGATATCGGAATAAAAGATGTAAAAAAATATTACGTAACTGACAAACCAACTGAAAGAGCACAAAATATGGCAAAGGGTTATGGAATAACGATAGATCAATTACCGCCTTCGCTTTATTTAGTTTCAGAAGATAGTCATGAATTTAACGATGATTTAAAAAATATAAAAGCTGAAGATTTTAGTTTATTGAGTGATTATATTAAAGATAATTTTACTGATGAAGAAAAATCAATTTTAAAAACACCCAACCATTTTTATGAATTAGTTTTTGAAAAACCTGGTGATTTAGTCATGCCAATTATAGTTGAATTTGAATATGAAGATGGAACAAAAGAACGCAAACAATATCCTGCTGAAATTTGGAAATTGAACGACAATGAAGTTACAAAGGTATTTCCTTCAAGCAAAACAATTTCAAAAATCACTATTGATCCAGACGAAGAAACTGCAGATGTTAATTTAAGTAATAATAGCTGGCCGAAAAATATAGAAACTAATTTTGAAAAGTTTAAACGAAAAAAAATTAAAGGATAAAAAAAGAGGCTTTTAAAAAGCCTCTTTTTTTATAATTTTATATTTCTACTTCAATACCATACTTACCTAATAAACCTGGTAACCCTTGAAGTGAAAATTTTGCTTTTTTAATACTATTAATTTCAGGATTCATAGCATAATTATATGAAGTTCTAAAATCGGATTTTTCTAATAATGTATTATTAAAAATCGCTCCATTCAAATCGCAGTTGGTAAATATTGAGCTTGTTAAATTGGTTTCCGTAAAATCAACTTCTATCAACTTACAGTTTATAAATTTTATATTCTTAAGTTTTAACTTATAAAAAGAAGCCAAATTTAAATCGCATTCATCAAAATTTAAAGCCAATAAAAACGCATCAACTTCATAAAAATGAATCCCTAATAATTTACAATTTTTGAAATTTATATCTTTTAAAGACGAATTTTCAAATTTTGTCATACTTAAATTACAGCTATCAAACTCACATTCAAGAAAAGCATAATTTGATAGATTTGAATTTGAAAACTCACAATTTATAAATGTACAATTGTCATATTCACCTCTTGGCAATTTTTCAACAGAAAAATCAATTTTTTCAAATACTTTATTTTCAAAAAATAAATCTGACACTTTTAAATTTGAGCTTTTGTTTTGCGAAACATAAAATACAATCCAACTAAAATTAGTGGCAAACTTAGCATTTGACCTGTATTTAATCCTAAAATCCAATTTTCACCACCTTCAACTTGTTTTTCTTTAAAGAATTCAACTAAAAATCTAGCTGTCCAAAGTAACACAAAAAATAGTCCGAAAATGTAACCTGATTTTTGCTTCTTATCAGTTTTCCAATATGTAAACCATAGAATAATAAAAATTACTAAATAACTAATTGCCTCATATAGTTGTGCTGGGTGACGCGGAAAATCTTCACCTAACTTTTTAAATACAAAACCAAAATCAGAATTTGTAGGTTTTCCAATAATTTCAGAATTCATTAAATTGCCTAATCTTACAAACATTGCACCTATAGCAACTGGTACAACAATTCTATCTAAAATAAATAGCATTGGTTTTTTAAGTACTTTTTTGCTAAATAAATACATCGCAATTATGACTCCTATTGCAGCTCCGTGACTAGCTAAACCAGCGAAACCGGTAAATTCAAATTTTGGGGAGAATCTAAATGGTAATAATACTTCTAATGGTTTTTCTATTAAAAACTGTGGGTCGTAAAATAAAAAATGTCCTAGCCTTGCTCCTATTAATATGGAAATAACTGAATATATAAATAATGAATCTAGCTTTTCTAAAGATATCTTTTCATTAATAAATATCTTCTTCATTAAATACAAGCCTAACATAAAAGCAATCACAAACATTAAACTATAATATCTTATGGCAACAGGTCCTAATTTAAATAATATAGGTGAAGGATTCCAGTCTATTTGAAGTAACATCATTGTTTTTATATTTAGTTGTTGAATTGCTAATTTATTTATTCAGTTTTAAAAAGAAACTAAATTTACGTTAATATTTATAATTATTTTTTTTACTTCGAACCATTAGTCTTTTCATCCTTTTCAGGAACTGGATCATAACCACTTCCACCCCAAGGATGGCAGCTCAAAATTCTTTTAACAGCTAATTTTCCACCTTTTAAAAATCCATATTTTTGCAATGCTTCAAGTGTGTAACTGGAACAAGTTGGTGAATATCTACAACTTGATGGTGTATAAGGCGAAATAGCCGCTTGGTAAAATCTAACCAACCAAATAAAAGGAATTGCTAATATTTTAGTTATTTTATTCAATTTACCGAAAAAGTTGTTCCCTCTTTTCCATCTTTTAATTGAATTCCTAAAGAAGACAGTTCATCTCTAATTTTATCAGACAATGCCCAATCTTTATTGTCACGAGCATCTTTTCTCATGTTTATAAGCATCTCCACAACACCGCTAATTTTATCTGTGCTGTTTTGCTTTACTTCATTTTGCAACCCTAAAACCTCAAAAACAAACATGTGAATTGTAGATTTAAATTCTTCTAAATCTTCAGCTGTTAATGTTTCCTTTTTTTCAATTAGTAAATTCACATATTTTACAGCTTCAAACAATTGTGCAATTAAAACCGGACTATTAAAATCGTCGTTCATTGCATCGTAACATTTTTGTTTCCAAGCTTTAATATCAATAGTTGATGTTGCAGCAACTTCAATTTTATCTAGTTTATTTATTGCTTCAATTAATTTTAAATATCCTTTTTCTGAAGCTTCTAAACCTGCACTTGTAAAATCTAAGATACTTCTGTAATTAGCTTGAAACATAAAAAACCGAGTAGCGCTAGGTGAAAATGGTTTATTTAAAATTTTATTTTCTCCAGTAAATATTTCATTTGGTAAAATATAATTTCCAGTTGATTTAGACATTTTTTGACCGTTTAAAATCAACATATTTGCATGCATCCAATAATTTACTGGATGTACGTGATTATTCACATTAGACTGTGCTATTTCACATTCATGATGTGGAAATTTTAAATCCATTCCTCCTCCATGAATATCAAAAGTCTTTCCTAAATATTTAGTACTCATAGCACTACATTCTAAATGCCAACCAGGAAAACCATCACTCCAAGGTGAAGGCCAACGCATAATGTGACTTTCATCAGCCTTTTTCCAAAGTGCAAAATCTTGTGGATTTTTCTTTTCAGATTGCCCATCTAGTGAACGTGTATTTTCAATAGTGTCCTCAACATTTCTACCTGAAAGGATTCCGTAATTTTCTGTTTCGTTGTACTTTAATACATCAAAATAAACCGAACCATTAATTTCATATGCCATTCCTTTAGCAAGTATGTCCTTAATAATTTCAATTTGCTCTATAATATGGCCTGTGGCTGTTGGCTCAATACTTGGTGGTAAAAAATTTAATTTCTGAAGAATTGTATGAAAATCTACAGTATATTTTTGTACAACTTCCATTGGCTCAATTTTTTCTAATCGAGCTTTTGTAGATATTTTATCTTCGGAATCATCATCCGTTAAATGCCCAGCATCCGTAATATTACGAACATATCTAACTTTATATCCTAAATGTTTTAAATAACGAAAAATCAAATCGAAAGACATAAAGGTTCTAACATTTCCTAAATGAACATTGCTATATACGGTAGGACCACAAACGTACATTCCTACATTTCCTTCTAGAACTGGTTTGAAAATTTCTTTAGATTTACTTAAAGAATTGTATATTTTTAGCTGATTTGTTTTGAATAATTCCATTATTTGTAGCTTGTTTTTGAATTTGTAAAGATAAAAACAAAATCTTAATGGAAAAATTTAAACTACAATGGATTTTGTAGTTTTTAAAATGAAGTAAATAGTATTATTAATTTAATTTAACTGTGCTGTAAACACTCGTTACAAACAATTGATTTAAAGAATCTTTATCACCAAAAAAACCTTGTACTTTGTCTACACCATTAATTTCATTTTTAGAAGATTTATTTAATACATCTTTTATAAAAATTGGTGATTTTTTTCCATTAATTATATATGTAAAATTAGCTTTAGAGAAATTAAAATCTCCTTTTGCATAATCTAAAATCACATTTAAATTAAGAAATTCTGGTACAATTTCTAACACTTCTAACGAACCAAATTTTTGACTTAATGTAACATCTTTACCCAATTTCTCTATGATTACATCGGATGAATTTGCAAATAAATTAATATTTTCAAATGTTCCAAACGTAGCGTTTGGAACATTTTTCAATGTAATATTACCTGAATTTATTGAGTTTATAACTACTGAAGAATTAGAAAATTTTAACTCATTTTTGGCTCCTACAATATCACCTCCGGTAAAATTACCATACGATACATTTGAAGACATTTTAGTATTAGAATTTGGAATATTTAATTTTCCATGTTTCACATTTAAATCAAAAGCTGCTTTTTTAGGAACTTTAATTTTTATGTATTTTTTTATTTTAATTGTTGAATTTTTATCATTATTAAAATTAAAGTAAACATTTTCACTGTGATTTGTAATAGATTCAAATTTCCCTTCTTCTTTCATTTTCTTAATTAATTCCATTGCCATTTTACTAGCTTCCTTAGCTTCTAGAATCTGGATTTTAAATTCTGATTTATTTTCAAGCATTTCTTTTTTAACTTCTTCACTTATTCGTTTGGCTTCTTCCATATTATGCTTAAACTCTTCAGAATTTCTAAGCTCTTTCATTTCTATTGCCATTTCTTTGGAAGCTTTTTTAAACTCTTCCATTCTCTTTTTATATTCATCAGAATTCATAACCGAATCGTGTCTTTTTTTCCAATCGCTATTTTTAAATTTCTCAACTTGCATAGCAACCTTCGCTTTATAACCTTTTAAATAAGATGAGTCATTTTTATAAGCATCATAATCAAAATCTTCAATTTTAATTTCTGCTATTTCTGGCATTTCAAAATGAGGGATATCAAAGTTAGGAAATTCTATATCCGATATTTCAAAATGGGGTATTTCAATATCCATATCAGGGAAATCAAAATCGAAATCTCCATCAAACTCAAAAACATTATAATTTGATAATGAATTTATTTTAACGAGGTTTTTGTTTCCCAAAGCTTCAAATTTCCAATTTTTTAATATTTTTTCTGCTTCGCTTTTACTAGCCCCTTCAACTTCCATTACGGCTTCAACAGAAACTTCATTTCTATTCCAAGTTTCAATATTAACATCCGTATGAGCAGCATTAATAACAAGTGTGACATCAGAATTAACTTTGAAATTTTCACTTATTTTTTTATCAAACTTTTGAGCTTCAACACTTACAGATAACAGTAGTAATAAGCTAACTATTTTATACTTGATTGTTTTCATTTTCTATGTTATTTAGATTTTTTAATTCGTTTAATTGCTCTTTTAATTGATACAGTAATTTCAAACGTAATTGCAAATTATCAATTAAAGCATTAATTGTTTTTTCATTCAATCCTTCATTATTTAGTTCAACAGTAAGTAATTTATATTCACTTGTTAATTCACCTATTTTCTCTAAATAACCATCTAATAATTCTTTATTTTCAGGGTTTTCTTGAAGGTTTGAAATTTCAGTATTTATACTTGCTAAATAATAATTTTCAATATTTTTTAATTCAGGAGAAATACTTCCTAAGCTTTCAATTTTAGCTGTTTCAGTAATGTTTTGAACTGTGTTGTTTGAAAAATAAAAAATTGATGAACCCAAACCTATAATAACCAAAAATGAAGCTGCAATTCTTAAAAACTGACTATTGTTCTTTTTAGTGTCATGAAATTCCTTTTGTAACCTTACTTCAAAATTCTTTCTATGATTTTTTGAAAGTTCTCTTACTTGCATCGGTTCATTTTTTAATAATTCTCTTAAATCTTTAGGCATAATTATATTGTTTTAATTGACCTTTTAATTTGTTTTTTCCTCTCATTAACTGTGATCTAGATGTAACTTCAGTTATGTTTAAAACTTTTGCGATTTCTTGATGGTCAAACCCTTCAATTAAATACAAGTTTAAAACCACTTTGTATTTTTCAGGTAAACTATTAATGGCTGAAGTCACTATATCAATATTAACTTTTTCATTTACCGCCCAATCATCATTATCTACAATTGCTAATTGCTTCTCTTCAATTGAAACCAACTCTATCTTTTTCTTTTTCAAATAATCAATGCATTGATTAATTACGATTTTTTTAATCCAGGCGCCTATAGTAACTTCACCTTTAAAGCCATTAATATTTTTAAAAACTTTTATAAATGCATCTTGCATCATATCTTCAGCTACAAAGCTATCCCTAACATATCTCTGTGCTATTATGAACATTGCTTGGCAATACATATCATACAATTGCATCTGAGCCTTTGCATTGTTTTGCTTACAATCTTCAACAATTTTATTATTTAAAAAAACAGTTTTACTCATTCACTTGGTTACTTCTATTTACAAAGACGAAACATTATTTTAAGTGTTGCATTTTTATCAAAATAAATATTTTAAATTTACAATAAATTTATTCGAAGGCTTTTATGGTTTAAAAAACCTTAAAAATTACATTAAATACATTTGAATTTTAAAAGAACCATTTAAAAACGCTAAATCATTGCAAAAACTCTCCAAAAAATAATGTCAAAACAATTTGAATTATGTATTGTTATACCGTGTTATAACGAAGAAAAAAGGTTAGATAAGGAACGTATGTTTAGTTTTTTAAAATTAAATAAAAATGTTTTAATCTGCTATGTTAATGATGGCTCAAGTGACAATACTATAGGAGTACTTAATGACATAAAAGAAAATTACCCAAATAATGTTGAAGCCATTTCAATAACAGCAAATGTAGGAAAAGCAGAAGCCGTAAGAACCGGAATATTACATTGTAATACTCATTTTAAACATCCAAAAATAGCTTATTTAGATGCCGATTTAGCAACAACTTTAGAAGAATGTTATGAAATTAGCGAACTTGTTGAAAATGAAACAATTTTTGCTTTTGGTTCTAGAATAAAAAAAATAGACACTAATATTCAAAGAAAAGGATATCGATTTTTAATTGGACGCATTATTGCAACATTTATTTCTAGACAGTTAAACCTAGGTGTTTATGATACGCAATGCGGTTGCAAAATATTTAAAACTGATCTTTCTGAAAAAATTTTCACAGAAAAATTTATTTCAAAATGGCTATTTGATGTTGAACTATTTCATCGCATAATAAAAATTTATGGTGAAGAAAAAATGTGTAAAATTTCTAAAGAAGTGCCTCTAAAATCTTGGATAGATTATGACGATTCTAAAGTGAAAATGACCTACTTTTTTAAACTTTGGCTAGATTTATATCACATAAAGAAACATTACAGTCAACTAAATTAAAATCCTTAAAATGAAGTTGTTTTCTAAAAAAATCTCGCCTTATTTAATTATCACCGCTGGATTATTACTCTTTAGAGCTTTTATGAATTATGCTGTTCCTTTAATGGATAAAACTGAAGCACGTTATGCTGAAATTGCCAGAATTATGGCAGAAACCAATAATTGGATTACACCACAAATAGATTATGGTGTACCTTTTTGGGCAAAACCACCGCTTTCAACTTGGCTTTCAGCACTCAGTTTTGAAATATTTGGCGTGAACGAGTTTGCTGCTAGATTTCCATATTTAATATTTAGCATTCTCATTATTTTAATTGTTGGAAAATATGCAAAACGTAAAGGTTTAGATTTTTTTATTCCAGCAATGATTCTATTAACAATTCCAGAATTTTTAATTCACGCAGGTGTAGTTTCAACCGATACAGCTTTAGCATTTTGTGTTACTTTAGTAATGCTTTCATTTTGGGAAGGAATCCACAACAAAGAACAACATATTTGGAAATACCTATTTTTTGTAGGAGTAGGTCTTGGTTTATTAGCTAAAGGTCCTATAATTATTATTTTAACAGGACCACCAATTTTTATTTGGCTTATTTTAAGCAAGGAGTTTAAAAATTTATGGAAATCATTTCCTTGGTTTTTAGGAGTATTAATTACTGCCCTGGTTGCAGTTCCTTGGTATTACTTAGCTGAGCAAAAAACACCAGGATTTATTGATTATTTTATTGTTGGGGAACATTTTAAACGTTTTTTAAGTTCTGGATGGCAAGGTGATAAATACGGATTTCCGAAATCTCAACCTTTTGGAATGATTTGGGTATTTTTAATCGCTTTTGCAATTCCATGGATTATTATTCTAATTAAAAAATTATGGCAAAACAAAACTGAAATTTTCAAAAACAAATGGGTGCTCTATTTATTTTTATGGTTATTATGGACTCCTTTATTTTTTACAATTTCAAAAAGTTTAATTCACCCATACATACTACCTGTAATGGTTCCAATTGCATTATTAATAACACATTTGTGGAAAGATATTTTAAATAGAAAACGAATAATTATTGGTAGTTTACTTTTTCCTACCATTGCTTTACTATTTTTTATTGGTATAACAATTAGTGGTAAAAAGGAATTTTATATAAATTCTGACAAGTATTTAATTGAAAATACTTCTAAAAAAAACCTTCCTCTATTTTATTGGGAAAATAAAAGTTATTCTAGTCAATTTTATACACGAGGTGCTATAAAAGAAGTTAAAAACTCCATGGAATTGCGTAAAATGATTTTAAATAATGAACCATTTTTAATCATTATTCCTCATAAAAAAATTAAAAACATAAATGAAAAAGAAATTCAAGTTTTAAAGCAGATAGATTCAAATAATAAAAAAGGAATGTACATTTTTAGTAATTAAATCAGACATTCAATTTTGAAAAGTTTATTTAATTTTACTTTCAGGTAATGTATATTTCCTTTCATTATACAAATAAGAAGCTGTTACAATATGACCTAAAGCATCATTCGCTAATTCAGAATTAACTCTTTCTACGGGTGTCAAATTATCATTTTCAGACACTTTAAATTGAATAGGTTTTTTACCTGATTGAAGAACTATTAAATCGTCTCCATTTCTAAACGCATTTGTACTATAAAACTGCATTATAGCTCTCCCAGGAATTGAATCATTTAGTTCAAATAGATTTCTACCAATCATTGGAGTCTCAATATCTATACCCATTAAATCTAATAAAGTTGGTGGCATATCTAATTGGCTACATAGCTTTTCATAGTTAAGTTCACCATCTAAATTTGGTGCAATTATTAACGCTGGAATATGGAATTTATTTACTGGAATAATATCTTTTCCCCAAGTTCTAGTATTATGATCAGCAATAATTATAAATACTGTATTTTTAAAATAAGGCTCTTTTTTTGCCATTTTAAAAAATTCTCCTATTGCGTAATCTGCATATTTAATTGCATTATTTACTGTGTTTTTTTCTTTGTCAAATAATTCAATTTTACCATCAGGAAATTCAAAAGGCTCATGATTTGAACTTGAAAACATTAAAGAAAAAAATGGTTTTTCACCATATGATTTATACAATTGATTTCCTTTTTTCACCAGTGACTCATCAGAAACTCCCCAAGTTCCTTTAAAATCGTATTCATTTTTGTCATAATCACGTTCATCTATAATTTCATCAAAACCATTACCATTAAAAAAAGAAGCCATATTATCAAAATTTGCCGAACCTCCATATATAAAACTAGTTTCATAACCTCTTCTTTTTAATGCACTAGCAAGTGTAAAAAACCCATTTTGAGATTTCCCTAATTTAACTACACTTCGTGATGGTGTTGGTAAAAAACCCGTTGTAACAGCTTCTATTCCTCTTACACTTCTTGTTCCTGTAGCATATATATTTGTAAAAAGCATCCCTTCTTTACTTAATCTATCAAAATTTGGAGTTAATGGTAAGCCACCTAAAACACCTACATATTCTGCACCCATACTTTCTTGTAAAAAAATTACTAAATTATATGGTTTATCTATTTTATGGGTACTTTTTTGTAAATGCAATAAAGGTATTTCTTCATTTTTAAAATCGGAATTATTAGCAGTCATGTATTCCTTAACTCTATCAAAAGCTTCATTAATTGGTAATTTCCCATACATTTTAATCATATCCTCTTCACTTTTTAATGAATTTAAAGCAAACCCAACAGTATAAAGTGAATTTAAAGCTACACTATTCGTAAATTGATCTGAAGAAAAAACTGCGTCACTAGAATTTATTGGTCGCTTTGAAGTTAAACTTGACCTTAACCCAAAAAATAAGAGAAAAAAAACTAATGGTGAAATTAATAATTTGAATTTATAAGAACTTGAAGGTGTAATTTCAAATATATTTTTTGATTTTTTTATCAATATATATCCGAAAAATGAGAGTACAATTAATGAAACTAGTAAAATTCCCCAATACCCTTTAATAAGCATTGCAAATACTTCTTTAGGATATATTAGATATTCAATAAACAATCTGTTTGGCCTTGTATCATATTGTATTAAAAAACTTGGTGTTGCTAACTCCATTAAAAGAATTAAAAACAAAAATAAATTTAAAAAATAACGTATAACCCATTCAATTTTCACAAGGATATTATCAGGTAATAAAACTATTAAAACTGTTGGAATAACAGCAATATAAGAAAGTAAAATAATATCCATCCTTAACCCAATTGGAAAAATTAACCAATATTCGTCTGTTGTAGTAATTCTAGATGAAAACCCAAGAAAAAGTATAAATCTGCTAAGGGTAGTTATTATAAGTCCTATCGCAAAAAATAGAACAATTGGCTTTAAAAATTTAATTTTTTTCATTATTTGCTATCTATATTAAAGTTTTCAAAAGGTTTGAGATCAAATAAACAACAAATATTTTTATAATTTAAACACCTAATAACCACAAATTTAAACTCTTATTGAATAAAACCTAATAATTAGTAAAGTATTTTCATTTTGAAAAGTAGTAATATCAATTATAT
>NZ_CALAEQ010000002.1 GCF_937891065.1 uncultured Lutibacter sp.
GATTTAATTAAAGAACGATGTACAGATTTAGATTTACTTTCTGTGCAGATGTATGGAAAAATAATGGAGTTACCAGAGCAAATTAAGGATTTTGGTTGGAATGGACCTTATATGGTTACAGAATGGGGGGCAACTGGACATTGGGAAGTTCCAAAAACCGAATGGAATGTGCCAATTGAAGAAAATAGTACTATAAAAGCTGCTAATTACTTTAAAAGATATAAAGCTGCAATTGAAGCTGATTCTTTACAATGTGTTGGTTCGTATGTGTTTTTATGGGGGCAAAAACAAGAACGCACTCCTACTTGGTACGGTGTAATTTTAGAAGATGGAAAAGAAACGGAATCTGTAGAAATGATGCATTATTTATGGAATGGAACTTGGCCAGAAAACAGAACACCACAGATTGAATCGTATCTGCTAAATAATAAAACAGCTTATGAAAATGTGATTTTGGAAGCAAACACAGCATATTTAGCAAGTATGAAAATTACTGATTTGGAAAATGATCAATTAAATTACCGTTGGGAAATTTTACCAGAAAGTACCGATTTAAAAGATGGTGGGGATTTTGAAAATAGACCAACTGCTGTTGAATTTACAATAATTAGTACTAATGAAGGAGAATTAAAATTTAATGCACCTAAAGAAAAAGGAGCATATAGGTTATTTGGATATGTTGATGATGGGCATGAAAATGCGGCAACGGCAAATATTCCGTTTTTAGTTAATTAAAGGAAGCTGTATAAAAGTAGTGAAAATACATTTTGTCAAACTGAGCTTGTCGAAGTTTACATTAATTACTAGTAAGTTTTTATATTTCGACAAGCTCAATATGACATAAAATCGTATTGAGAACAAATAAGTTATTGTTAAAAAAAGTGCAAACCTTACACATTAATATCGCAAGGTTTTAGAATAAAATTAGAAGCATAATGAGTAAACAGAATTTGATATATATAGGAAACAAGGAAGCTTCATTTGAGGCGAATGAGGTAAAAGGTAAGTTAGTAACGGTTGGAGATGAAAGTTACTACAAAATTTCGAATGTTGACGAAATGAGACCTTTTTTTATGAGTATTGTTAGTAACTCTAACCATTGGATGTTTTTGTCTAGCAATGGTGGATTAACTGCAGGAAGAAAAAACAGTGAAAATGCGCTATTTCCTTATTATACTGATGATAAGATTACTGAATCAGTTGAAATTACAGGGAGTAAAACAATTGTTCAGATTCACGCTCAAGGCAAAACTTTTTTATGGGAGCCATTTTCAAAAAGATATGAAGGTATTTATAAAATTAGTAGAAATTTGTACAAGAACAACTATGGAAACAAAGTTATTTTTGAAGAAATTAATCACGATTTAGGAGTTACTTTTAAGTATCATTGGAATTCGAGTGACAAATTTGGTTTTGTGAAAAAATCAACATTAGTTAACAATACCAACAAATCAATTCAGTTAACTATTTTAGACGGTATTCAAAATATATTGCCTTACGGTGTTTCATCAGATTTGCAAAATGCTAGTAGTAATTTGGTGGATGCTTACAAAAAATGTGAATTAGAAACTGATTCAGGATTAGGGATTTTTGCTTTAAGCGCTATTATTGTTGATAAAGCAGAACCTAGTGAGGCATTAAAAGCAAACATTGTATGGTCTTTTGGAATTGAAAATCCAACTTATTTATTGTCTTCGTTGCAATTAGATGATTTTAGAAAAGGAAAGGAAATTCAGCAAGAAATAGATATTAAAGCCGAAAAAGGTGCTTATTTTATTTGTACAGATGTAACCTTAGAACCTGAAAGTGATAAAAATTGGAACATTATAGCTGATGTAAATCAATCTATAGTTGCTATTACTAAAATTAAAGAAATTATTAAAAATGAATCGAATTTAATTGCTTTAGTTGATGAAGATATTCAATTAGGATCTAATCAATTGCTTCAATTAAATGGTGCATCTGATGGAATGCAATTAACTGCCGATAAATTAAGAAACACGAGGCATTTTTCGAACACCCTTTTTAATATTATGCGTGGTGGTATTTTTGATGACAATTATCAAATTGAAAAAGGAGATTTCATAAAATATATTGGAAACGCTAATAAAAAAGTACATAAAGAAAAAGAAGAAATATTAAAGCAACTTCCTGAATTATTTACACTTAACTATTTAAAGGAACTTGCAAAAAATAATCAAGACAAGAATTTTAAACGTCTTTGTTTTGAATATATGCCATTAAAATTTAGTAGACGACATGGAGATCCAAGTCGTCCTTGGAATAAATTTTCTATCAATACAAGAAGTGAAGTTGATGGCTCAAAAATATTGGATTATGAAGGTAACTGGAGAGATATTTTTCAAAACTGGGAAGCTTTAGCACATTCATATCCTGAGTTTATTGAGAGTATGATTCATAAGTTTTTAAACGCCACAACATTTGACGGTTACAATCCTTATCGAGTTACCAAAGATGGTTTTGATTGGGAAACCATTGAACCAGACAATCCTTGGTCGTATATTGGATATTGGGGAGATCATCAAATAATCTATTTGTTGAAATTCTTAGAATTTATTGAAAAGCATTATCCAGCTAAATTAGCAAGCTATTTTAGTCAAGAGCTTTTTGTATATGCAAATGTTCCTTATAAAATAAAAAATTATAAATCTATTTTAGCAAATCCAAAAGACACTATTGAATTTGATTTAGAGTTGGATGAAGAGCTCAACCTAAAAAAGAAAGAATTAGGAGCAGATGGAGCTTTATTGATAGATAAAAATCAAGCTATTTATAAAGTGAATTTGGTTGAGAAATTGTTAGCAACAGTGTTAGCAAAGGTTTCCAATTTTATTCCTGAGGGAGGAATTTGGATGAGTACACAACGACCTGAATGGAATGATGCGAACAATGCTTTAGTTGGTAATGGAGTTTCAATGGTTACTTTGTATTATTTACGTCGCTTTTTAAATTTCTTCCAAGAAATGGTTTCAAATACTGATTTGGATTCAGTAGAAGTTTCGGAAGAACTTGCGTTGTTTTTTAATGAAGTTTTATCAACCTTTAATGAAAATAAAAATTTATTAGCTGGAAAAATTTCAGATAAAGACAGAAAGAAAATATTAGATGGTCTTGGAAATGCAGGAGGTAATTTTAGAACTGGTATTTATGAAAACGGATTTTCAAGTAACAAAGGAACTATTTCAAAAACAGATTTATTAGACTTTGCTAAAATTACACTTGAATTTATTGACCATTCTATTTTAGCCAATAAGAGAGCTGATAAATTATACCACGCTTATAATTTAATGACTGTTAATAATAATGAAGAAATAGTAATATCTTATTTGCCAGAAATGTTGGAAGGTCAGGTTGCTGTTTTAAGTTCTGGTTTTATTTCTGGAACGGATTCATTAGAATTGTTAGATGCTTTAAAAAGCAGTGCTTTATTTAGAGACGATCAATACAGCTATATATTATACCCAAATAAAGAGTTACCAAGATTCAACGATAAAAATAATATTTCGGCTAATAATGTTGAGAAATCCGCATTATTGAAGCAACTTTTAACCGATAGAAATACTCAAATTATTGAAAAAGATGTTTTGGGGAATTGCCATTTTAATGGAAACTTCAACAATGCAAACAGTCTTAAAGATGCTTTAGCTCAATTGCCAGAAGATAAATATTCATCTCTTATTGAAAAGGATGAGAAATTAGTCTTAGCTATTTTTGAAGAAATTTTTAATCATAAATCTTTTACAGGAAGATCAGGAACATTTTTCGGGTATGAAGGATTGGGTTCTATTTACTGGCACATGGTTTCTAAATTATTATTAAGTGTTCAAGAAACCTGTTTAATGTCCCTTTCAAATAAAGAAAGTGAAGTTACCATTGGAAAATTATTAGATCATTATTACGAAATAAACGAAGGAATTGGGGTGCATAAATCACCCGAATTATATGGTGCATTTCCAACCGATCCATATTCACATACACCAGGAGGAAAAGGAGCACAACAGCCAGGAATGACAGGTCAAGTGAAAGAAGATATTTTAAGTCGTTTTGGTGAATTAGGCGTTTTTGTTGAAGAAGGAAAATTAGTTTTTAATCCAAGATTGTTAAGAAGGGACGAATTTTTAAAAGGACCAAAAGTATTTAAATACACAAATATCAACAAAGAAGTAAATGAAATTGAATTAGAAAAAGACTCACTTGGTTTTACCTATTGCCAAATTCCAATCATCTACAAATTATCAAAAAAACAAGGAGTGAAAGTTATTTTTAATAACAATTCAATTATTGAATTTGATAGCCTTCAACTCGATTCACAAACAAGTAAAAAAGTGTTTGAAAGAACAGCTGAAATTAATCAAGTAATTGTGTATTTAAACAAGTAATTTTTAAGATGAGAAAACTAATTTCAATAGTAATTATAGCCTTAATAGTT
Source organism: uncultured Lutibacter sp. (assembly GCF_937891065.1). Lineage (GTDB taxonomy): Bacteria > Bacteroidota > Bacteroidia > Flavobacteriales > Flavobacteriaceae > Lutibacter. The sequence continues at coordinate 4,451 of NZ_CALAEQ010000002.1, forward strand.
TTTAGTTGTGCTAAAAAACAAACGAAAATAATTAATAAAGAGGCGATAATTGAATTTAAAGTTGACTCGTTATTAGCACTCATGACCTTAGAAGAAAAAATAGGTCAAATGACACAAGTAAGGCATTTTGATAATATTACTGACGACGAAATAGCTACCAAATTTATTGGCTCTGTAATTCATACAAATGGACCTAATCCTGGAGAAGGTGCTGCAGGCTGGCAAGCTAAATTTGTTTCACTTCAAAAAAAAGCTTTATCATCCAGATTGGGAATTCCATTGTTATTTGGCGTAGATGCAGTTCATGGTCAAAATACTTTTGATGGTGCTACCATATTCCCTCATAATATTGGAATGGGAGCTACAGCTAATGCCAAACTAGTGGAAGAAGCTGCAGCCATTACAGCTGTTGAAGCTCAGGCCACAGGTTTTAATTGGGTGTTTTCGCCTTGTATTGCCATTCCTTATAATGAAAAATGGGGACGAGTTTATGAAGCGTTTTCTGAAAGTACTGAATTAACACAAGTATTAACTAAAGCTTCGGTGAGAGGTCATCAAGGTGATTTATCTAAAAGCAATACAGTAATGGCTACGGCAAAACACTTTATTGGTGATGGATCTACAGATTTTGGTACTGAAGGTGGAAATACGTCAATTAGCATGCAAGAGGTTTATGAACGTTTGTTACCACCGTATCGCGATGCTGTTAATGAAGGCGTTGGTGCTGTAATGGTTTCATTTAATACTTTGTCAGACAAATCAATGCACGCACATAAAGAAATGATTACTGGCGTGCTTAAAGATAGTTTGGGTTTTGATGGAATAGTGCTTACTGACTGGAAGGGCTACTCAAGATTTGGTGAAAATGACATAATAAATGCAGGAGTAGATATGGTGATGGCAGTAGATGGTGATTTAGACATATTTCAGCAAGGATTGAAAAAAGGAGTTGATAGTGATTATGTTTCACAAGAAAGAGTTGATGATGCTGTAAGACGAATTTTACGTCAAAAATATAGATTGGGTTTGTTTGAACATCCTTTTCCAGATGCTAATTTAATAGCAGAGATTGGAAGTCCTTCACATAGAGAAAAGGCAAAACAAGCGGTTCGAGAATCGTTGGTTTTACTTAAAAATGAAAACAAGGCTTTACCAATTGATAAAGCAACTAAAAAAATTATTGTTGTTGGTGAACATGCCAATAATACAGGATTACAATCTGGTGGCTGGACAATTACTTGGCAAGGAAAAGATGAAAATTATAGTGGAGCAACTACCATTTTAGAGGGTATTAAAGGAATTGCAGATGGTGAAGTTATTTATGATGAATTTGGGAGCGATAATCATAAAGATGCTGATTTAATTATAGTGGTTGTTGGTGAAACTCCTTATGCTGAGTTTTTTGGAGATGTAGGAGATGGTAGTGGAAAATATCAGTTAACCTTAACGGATGAACATCAAAAATATGTTAGCAAATATGCTAGTAAAGGCCAAAAATTAATTGTTGTATTAATATCAGGTAGACCTTTGGTGGTTACTAATCAAATAGATCAGTCTGATGCTTTTATTGCTGCTTGGTTACCTGGATCTGAAGGGAAAGGGATTGCAGAAGTACTTTTTGGAGATTATAATTTTAAAGGGAAATTACCACATTCTTGGCCAAATGCTGTTGAAGATTTCAACGGTAAGTTTGGTCCTAATTTTTGGGATACATCAATTACGCCTTTATATATATTTGGTTATGGGCTTAATTATTAATATTAAAAATACTTAACAAATGAATAAAATATTTAAAATAGTTTCAACTATCCTAATTTTATTTTCTATGATTGGATGTTCCCAAGAACCAAAAACCACAAAAATAACAGCCTCTGATATTTTAGGAAATCCTGAATATTTAGCAATTTCATATGGTGGTTTTCGAGAAAATACACGAGATGTAGTTCCTTCGGTTGAACAAATTAAAGAGGATATGAAAATTTTAGCAACTATGAATGTTAAAATTTTAAGAACTTACAATGTACATTTAGATGAGGTATCAAATCTGTTAAAAGCAATCTCAGAACTTAAAAAAGAAGATCCAACTTTTGAAATGTATGTAATGTTAGGAGCCTGGATTGATTGTAAAAATTCTTGGACCGAATTAGAGCCAGATCACAATTTAGAAAGTGAAAGAAATGCTGTTGAAATAGCCAGAGCAGTAGAATTAACTAAAAAGTATGCGGATATTATTAAAGTTATAGCAGTTGGAAATGAGGCGATGATTCGTTGGGCGACAAGTTATTATGTACAACCCAATGTAATTTTAAAATGGGTCAACCATTTACAAGAAATAAAAAAGAAAGGAGAGCTTCCTGCTGATTTATGGATAACCAGTTCCGATGATTTTGCATCTTGGGGAGGTGGAGATACTAGTTATCGCACAAAAGATTTGGAACAATTAATCAAAGCAGTTGATTATGTCTCAATGCATACATATCCGATGCACAATTCTTACTACAATCCGGAATTTTGGGTAGTTCCAAACACTGAAAACAATTTTACCGATACTGAAAAAGTGGATGCCGCTATGTTACGTGCACTGGAATTTGCAAAGAATCAATATCAAGAGGTTTCAAGCTATGTGAAAAGTATAGATTCAACGAAAACAATTCATATTGGTGAATCGGGTTGGACAACAATTTCTGATGGGCATTATGGAGAAAAAAGCTCAAGAGCTGCTGATGAATACAAAGCAGGAACTTATTATAAATTAATGCGTGAATGGACTAACAAAGAAAAAATTTCATTATTCTATTTTGAAGCTTTTGACGAACAATGGAAAGATGCTAAAAACCCAGTAGGTTCAGAAAATCATTTTGGTTTAATCAATTTAAAAGGAGAAGCGAAATTTGCTATCTGGGAAATGGTTGACGCAGGTGCTTTTGATGGATTGACTAGAGATGGCATGCAAATTACCAAAACATATAATGGTGATAAAAATGCATTGATGCAAGATGTATTTACACCGCCATTGGCAAGTGAAAAAGATGTGTCACCAAAATAAATATGTTGTTAAACAACCCTAAGAAAAAGTATAAACCAATATAATGAACCATTATAAAACAGATCCAAAGGGCATTGTGTTAATCGTTGATAAATTAGCGTTTTGGTCAGGATATATAGCGAATCAGTTATTCCCTGCGGTATTGGGTGTTTTTATGTTGCTTATTCTTCAATCATGTAGTAATGATAATGATGACAAAAAAGAAGCTATTCAACCATCAAACCTTACTGTTAATTCAGAAATTATTGGAACATCTACAGAAAAACCGAATGGTGACGGAACTGGTGTTGTAAACTTTACAATTAACGCAACCAATGCTAGTTCATATAAAGTGCTAATTAATGGAGAAACTAAAGATTTAACATCTAATACTTTCTCTTATACTTTTAAATCAATAGGTACTATAAACTACACAATCATTGTTTCAGCATATAACTTAGACGATTTTATAAGTACTACTATTACCTTAACTGTATTTGTAGGTCAGGAAGAAATAGAAGGTTTGTTGTGGTCTGATGAGTTTAACAATAACAGTTTAGATTTAACCAAATGGAATATAGAAACTGGTACTGGCGTGAATGGAGATTGGGGAACCGGACAATTAGATAGAGCTACTGAAAGGCCAGAAAATATTAGATTTGATAATAGCATTGCAAATGCTGATGGAGGATGTTTGGTGATTACAACCCGAAAAGAATCGTACATAGATAGAGACTACACTAGTGGTAGAATAAATACAGCAAACAATGCTTCTTGGGGGCCTGGACATCGAATAGTGGCTCGTGTATATGCCAAAGGTGTTAAGCATCAAGGTCAAGGTTTTGCTTTTTGGATGATGCCTCAAGAAAAACCTGCAAACTTAGATTTTATTATGTGGCCACAAGGAGGAGAAATTGATGTTATGGAATATGTAGGAGCGATTCCTTTTAATAATTTAGGGACTGTGCATTATGCTTGGGAATGGCAAAATAATGAATACCAAGATTGGAATCATGGACATTTAGGAGGATATTATAATTATGAAACCGAACAAACACCTAATCCATCCGAACCAGAATATGGTAATTACCCACCAGCAGATGAAGATAAAACAGCAGGGAGTGCTGAATTTCATGAGTATGGTATTGATTGGTATAGTGATAGAATAGAGTTTTTTATAGATGAGAATGTGTATCATATTCATTATTTTAATGATGGTGATATTTACAATCTTGATGGACAAGATGAAATTTCGGTAAAAACGATAGATGGTAGACGTGTTAATACATCTGAATATTCAAATCATTTTGATGAATGGCATCCGTTTGAACATAAAATGAATGCAATTTTAAGTGGTGGTGTTGGTGGAAGTGAATATACTTATGGTGGCGCTATTGTTCCAGAAGCAGAATTCCCATGTGATGTTTATATAGATTGGGTGCGTGTTTATGCATTATAAAAAATTAGGAAGACGCTTGAAGCTAATTAACATTTTTTTATTTTTAAAGATGTTTTGGCACCAACATTAACCAGTGAAATAGAAATAGTAAATAATTAATTTAGAGTATAGTTACAATATCTAAAAAACAATATAAACCAACTTAAACCAATATAAATAATGAAACATTATAAAATAGCAACAGAAGATGTTGTTCCCTTAGGCCAGAAATTAGCCTTTGGATCTGGGCATTTAGCCAATCAATTATTTCCTGCAGCATTGGGTGTTTTTATGGTTGTGTTAGTAATGTCTTTAGGGATGAATCCGATTTTAGCAGGTTTGTTAGGTGCATTACCTAGATTTTTAGATGCACTTACCGACCCAATTATGGGGTTTATTTCAGATAATACAAAGTCCAAATGGGGAAGAAGAAAACCTTATATACTTGTAGGTAGTGTTATTTCCGGAATAGCATATATGATTATGTGGCAATTAAATCCTGAAGATTCTGAAATGTATAATTTCTTTTATTTCTTGGTTGTATCGCTTTTCTTTTACATTGGTTATACCATTTTTGCAACGCCATTAATTGGTTTGGGTTATGAAATGACACCTGATTATAATGAGCGTACTCGTCTAATGGCAGTTTCGCAATTTATGGGACAAATGGCTTGGGTAATTGCGCCATGGTTTTGGGTAATTATTTATGATCAATCATTATTTGAAAGTGCACCTGAAGGAGCTAAAGTAATGGCCATTTGGGTTGGAGGTTTGTGTATGGTTTTAGGAATTATGCCCGCTCTCTTCAACAAAGAAATGGAAGTTGATAAAAGTAAATTGAAAAACCTATCAAAAGGAGAATTAGCAGCAAATACAAAAGAATTTATTAGAGGAATTGTATTAACTGTTAAAAATAAACAGTTTATGAAATTGTGTGGCGCTACTTTCTTTATTTTTAATGGGTTTCAAACAATTGCACAGTTTTCATTTTTTATAATTGTTTATTATTTATTTCAGGGAGACACAGCTTTAGCAGGTTCTTGGCCAGCTTGGTTTGGAACTGTAAGTGCGTTGGCTACTATGTTTTTAGTAATTCCTGTTGTTACCAAAATTTCAGAAAAAATTGGGAAACGAAAAGCGTTTGTTGTAGCTACGTTACTTTCAATTGTTGGGTATATTTTAAAATGGTGGGGATTTGATCCTAGTAATCCGTGGTTAATGTTTATGCCTATTCCTTTCCTTTCTTTTGGAATTGGAGGTTTGTTTACCTTAATGATGTCAATGACAGCTGATGTTTGCGATTTAGACGAATTAAACAATGGTGAACGTCGTGAAGGAATGTTTGGAGCAGTTTACTGGTGGATGGTGAAATTAGGAACTGCCTTGGCAATGCTTTCAAGTGGTGTTGTTTTACAAATGGTTGGTTTCGATGAAAGTATCCAAGTTCAATCTGTAGAAACGCTGACCAATTTACGTTTAGCAGATATAATTATTCCAATAATTGCAGCCTTAATTGCCATTCTATTAGTCTGGAGATATAATATAACTGAAGAGAGAGCACATGAAATTAAAGTTGCATTAGTAAAGCGCCGTGCTGAAATAGCGTTAGAAGATAATAAAAGTAAACCAAAGTATTAGCCTTTGAAAGCTTTTTGGCTGATTTCAGTTGTCTATTCCAAAATTTAAAACACAGTACATTTATTGTTGATAATGTACTTAAAGAAATAATCATGAAAAAAGTAGTATTAATTTCATTCCTAGTTTTAATTACTATGAATTTAAAAGCTCAAACCCAAGAAGAAAATATGCTTCAAAAAAAGATTACGCAACTAATTTCTGAATTAACCATTGAAGAAAAAGTTGCCCTTTGTTCTGGTCGCGATGATTGGAGTACAATGCCTATTGAGCGATTAGATATTCCATGGATTTGGCTATCTGATGGTCCTCATGGGTTGCGCAGAGCACCTGAAACTAATAAACCTGGTTACGGAGATCAGTTATTAGCAACTTGTTTTCCAACAGCTTCAGCATTAGCGGCAACTTGGGATGTAGATTTAATCTATAAGGTTGGGCAAACACTTGGTGAAGAATCACAAGCTTTGGATGTTAATGTTTTATTAGGTCCAGGCGTAAATATAAAACGATCGGTTCTAGGAGGCCGAAATTTTGAATACTTTTCAGAAGATCCAATTTTATCAGGAGAAATGGGTGCGGCATTTATAAATGGAGTTCAAAGTCAGGGAGTAGGAACTTCACTTAAACATTTTGCTGCTAATAACGTTGAAACCATGCGTATGTATAATAGTTCTAATATGGACAATCGTACCTTGAATGAAATATACCTAACACCTTTTGAGATTGCAGTAAAGAAAGCACAACCTTGGACTGTTATGGCTTGTTATAATAGGGTTCAAGGTGTTTATGGAACACAAAGCCCTTATTTATTAACTGAAATTCTTAAAAAAGACTGGGGGTTTGAAGGAATTGTTGTTTCAGATTGGTTTGCAGTTATAGATAGAGTAGAAGCTATGAAAGCAGGAATGCATATAGAAATGCCAAAAGTAAGTGTTGTTAATAATGCCATAGCTGTGGAAGCTATTAAAAATGGAGAATTGGATATAGCAGTTGTAGATGCATTGGTAAAAGAAATTTTGACCGTTGTTTTTAAAGCAAAATCACTTGAAAAAGAAGATGTAATATTGAATGTTGAAAAAGATCACACATTTGCAAGAAAAGTAGCATCTGAAGCAGCCACTTTATTGAAAAATGACCGTCAAGTTTTACCTATAACTAAAGAAAAATATAAAAAAATAGCTATTATTGGTGAGTTTGCTGCTGAGCCTCGTTATCAAGGAAATGGAAGTTCGCAAGTGCGACCAACCAAGCTTGACAATGCCTTAGAGATTATAAAAAAAGAATACGGAAATGATATTGAAATTAGCTATGCTCAAGGATACAATTTAGCGGATGATAACGATGTGTCATTAATTGCAGAGGCTAAAAAAATAGCTGCTTCTGCTGATGTTGCTTTGGTTTTTGCAGGTTTACCGTTACAATATGAATCAGAAGGTATTGATAGAACCCATATAGATATGCCACCTTCTCATAATAAATTAATGAGCGAAATAGCAGCTGTTCAAAAAAATACAGTAGCTGTGCTTACCAATGGAAGTGCTGTTACAATGCCTTGGCTTCACAATGTTTCTGGTGTTTTGGAAACTTGGCTAGGCGGTCAGGCAGGTGCAGGAGGAATAGCAGATGTGTTATTTGGTAAAGTAAATCCATCTGGTAAATTGGCGGAAACTTTTCCAATGCGTTTAGAAGATACTCCAGCATTTTTCAACTTTCCTGGTGAACAAGGAGATGTGTTGTATGGAGAACGGTTTTTTGTGGGATATCGTTATTACGATGAACGAAAAATTGAGCCGTTATTTCCTTTCGGACATGGATTGTCGTATACCAATTTTGAATATAGCGATTTAAAAGTATCATCAAAAAACACGACAAATAAAGAAGGTTTAACAGTAAGTGTAACTGTAAAAAACACAGGAGATGTTAAAGGTAAAGAAATAGTACAATTGTATGTTTCAGATTCTAAAAGCACCTTACAACGTCCTGAGAAAGAATTAAAGAAATTTGTAAAAATTGAGTTGGAATCGGGAGAAGAAAAAACAGTGACATTTAAATTAGAAAGCCGTGATTTTTCTTATTTTGATGCAAAAAGAAATATGTGGATTGCCGAAAGTGGAGAGTTTATTATTTCAGCGGCTGCTTCTTCAAGAGATATTAGATTAACGGAAAAGGTCAATCTTCAATCAACACAAGTTGTTCCATTAGCATTTGATGAATTCACATTTTTTCTAGAATATTGGAATAATAAACAAACGCGTGAAATTTTATTGGAATATATGCCAAATTGGATTAGAGGAATTGTTACAGAAGGTGACGAAGCTGAGATTAGAGAATATCAAGGTTTTATGGTAGAACACCCTTTAATTAAATATCCATATATAACTCATGGTGAAATTACTCATGAGCAAGTAATTGAAATTGTTGAAAAGTGTAAAGATTTAACATATAATCCATAGTTTTTATTTGAAAGAAATGCAGTTGTAATCTCATTAAAAAATTTTATAAAAAAAATGATTAAAAAATTCAAAATAGCAATTATTCTTAGTTTTATTGTGTTTTTAAATTATGCATTGGTTTCTTGCCAAGAGAAAAACAATAAAGATGTGGTGACAATTTCAGAACGAAAAATACTAGTAAATGATTCTGTTTATCAAATAAAAGGTGTTTGCTATCACCCTGTTCCAAAAGGTAGTGATAAGAGGAGTTTTAGTAATTTAACTAAGGATTTAGCTTTGATGGTTGAAGCAGGTATCAATACCATTCGTGTGTATGAACCAATTGATGATAAAGCTGTTTTAGATGAAATATATGAAGCCGGACTTAAGGTTATTATAGGTATTGGATATAACCAAAATGGAAATTTTGATATTCTTTCAGGTTCATTTATTAATTACATAAATACTTACAAAAACCATAATGCAATATTGTTATGGGAACTCGGCAATGAATATAATTATCACCCTGAGTGGTTTAGTGGCGATATAAAAAACTGGTACGTAGCTTTAAATAATGCTGCAGATTTAATTCATCAAACGGATCAAAATCATCCAGTTGCAACTGCACATGGAGAATTACCTGATGCACTAACACTTTCATTAACCGAAAATATTGATGTTTGGGGAATAAATATTTATAGGTGGGACAATCCATCAAGTTTTTTTTCTGAATGGAGTGCTTTAAGTGATAAACCGATGTATTTTTCAGAAGCAGGAGCAGATAGTTATATGACTATTTCAAAAGGCGACTATGAGCAAGGTTCAAACGAAAAAGCGCAAGCTGATGCAACAAAAAATATTTTAGAAAACATATTTAAAAATTCAAATTCTCATAATGGTGTAACTCTATATGCATTTGTTGATGAATTATGGAAAGCAGGTAATAATGACAGTCAAGATCCTGGTGGTTGGGCTCCAAATAGTAGTGGAGTTCCTTATGATGGTACACCAAATGAAGAATATTGGGGCATCGTAGATATTGATAGAAATAAAAAAGAAGTATTTAATGTGGTAAAAGAAATTTATACGAACATTAATAATTCCAATTAAATCAAATAGCATAAATAATAAAGTATTGAAGCAAGTATTAAAAAATAAAAATATTGAAATTCAAATAGATTTTCCGATGGAAAACTATAAGAAATCTAGATTTGATTGGACAGGTAAAATTTCTGCAGTTATTTATAAAAATAAACAGCTAACTGCCAACGAAAAATTAAATAATCAAAATGATAGTCTTGATGGAAAAGGTTTTTATAATGAATTTGGTATTGAGCTTCCTATTGGATTTGACGAAATAAAAGAAGGAGAATGGTTTCACAAAATAGGAGTTGGACTTCTTAAAAAAGAGGGGGCTAATTATCTTTTTAATGAAAATTATGAAATCCAACCTGCTAAATTTGAAGTAACAACCTTAACTAATAAAATAAAAATTGACTGTGAATCAAGAAGTATGAACGGTTTTTCATATCATTTAATAAAAGACATAGAATTATTTGAAAATAGCTTTGTACTTGGCTATTCTTTAAAAAATACTGGGCTAAAAAAAATTATTACCAATGAGTATAGCCATAATTTTATTTCAATTGATAAAGAGTTGATTGATTCAAATTATGTGTTAAAATTTCCATTTCAGTTAAATTCAGCATTATTTGATGCGACTGTAAACCCAAAAGAAAATATATTAATTCAAACCAATGAATTTACATTCAAAGACAATGTTAAAGATGAATTCTTTTTTAGTAATCTTTCAGCTGGGAAAAAGGTAAATGCTTCATGGGAATTAATAAACAAAAAAGCAAAAATAGGAATACGTGAAACAGGTAGTTTTGAAACTTCAAAAATTAATCTTTGGGGATCAAATCATGTAATAAGCCCAGAGCTGTTTTTTGAAATAAATTTAAACCCGAACCAAGAATTAAAGTGGTCTAGAACCTATAATTTGTTTGAAATTGAATAAAAAATATCATAAATAATTAAAATATAAATAATATGTCAGTTCGCAAAGAAAAAATAATGGCATTGGCAGGAGAAAATTTTGCTAATAAAACGGATAAAGAATTACAATTGTTATTTTCTGATGTGTTAAATAACGGAATGCATGGTATAGGATTCAGCCCTTATCTTGAAAATCAAAAACCTGGTGAGCAAATTACCGAAGATCAGATTCGAAGAAGAATGGAAATAATTAAACCATACACAAAATGGATTCGCTCTTTTTCTTGTACTGATGGAAATGAACACATTCCTCGCATTGCTCATGAATACGGAATTAAAACATTAGTTGGAGCTTGGCTTGGAACCGATGAGAAAATTAATGAACAAGAGATTCAAAATGTGATTAAGATTGCTAAAGCAGGTCACGCAGATATCGTTGCTGTTGGAAATGAAGTAATGTATCGTGGAGATTTAACAGAGATTGAGTTAATAAACTTCATTAAACGTGTTAAGAAAGAAATCCCTAATATTCCTGTTGGTTATGTAGATGCATATTACGAATTTGAAAAACGACCAAATATTACGGAAGTTTGTGATGTAATTCTTGCAAATTGTTATCCGTTTTGGGAAGGCTGCCATATAGATTATTCATTGGTTTATATGAAAGATATGTACCATAGAGCAAAGAAAGCTGGAAATGGAAAAAAAGTAATTATTTCAGAAGCAGGTTGGCCAAGTAAAGGTCAAACTTTTCATGGCGCACAACCTTCTCATGAAAATGCTATTAGTTATTTTATGAATACTCAATTGTGGTCTAAAGAAGAAGATATTGACATTTTCTACTTTTCATCTTTTGATGAGCCTTGGAAAATTGGTGCAGAAGGAGATGTTGGTGCCTATTGGGGTTTATGGGATAAAAATGAAAAATTGAAATATTAAAAGTTAAAACTACTACTAAAAATAACTGAATGAATTTAAGGACAGGATTAAATGTAGAACCAGGCAAGGCTATTTGTTATTCTGGCTTTAGAGAAGGGCAAGAACCAGGAGGAATTGTTCCAAGTTATGATGAAATAAAAGAAGATCTTCTAATACTCCATAATCATTGGAAATATCTTCGTTTATACGATTGTGATGAACATTCTGAAATAGTTTTGGATGTTATTCAGAATGAAAAGCTAAATTTTAAGGTGATGCTTGGAGCCTACATAGGAGCTGAAATGAATAATTTTGGTTGTCCATGGGGAGGTTCATATTCTGAAGAACAATTAATCATAAATAAAGATAGAAATTTAAAGCAAATTCAAAAATTAATAAGACTTGCGAACCAATATCCTGATATTATTTTCTCATTATCTGCAGGGAATGAAGCAACTGTTGATTGGACAGATCATTTCGTTCCTGTAAAAAGTGTTATCAACTATGTGAAAATGCTAAAAAAAGGAGCTAAACAACCAGTTACTTTTTGCGAAAATTACGTTCCTTGGCTCGATAAGTTAAAAGGGTTGGTTGAGGAAGTCGATTTTATCTCTATACATACCTACCCAGTTTGGGAATACAAAAACATACACGAAGCTTTAGAATATACAAAAGATAATTATTTTGCAGTAGCCAATAAATATCCTAACAAGCCAGTAGTAATAACCGAAGCAGGTTGGGCAACCAATTCAAACGGAAGAGGAATTTGCCCTAGCAACGTAAGCGAAGAATTACAAAATACTTATTATAATGATTTGGTGAATTGGAGTGAAGAAGCAGAGATTCTTACTTTTGTTTTTGAAGCTTTTGACGAGCCTTGGAAAGGTTCAAATGAACCCCTTGAACCAGAAAAGCATTGGGGTTTATTTACTGTCGATAGAAAACCTAAATTAGTAATGAGAGAACTTTATTCAGATTTACTTTCTACTGAACAATAAATTAAAAATTGTAATAAACAATAGTATTCAATTTAGCAAAATATTAAATCATGAAAATTAAAAAAAGCCTTTTAATATTATTTCTATTTATTTCATTTACTTCTTTTTCACAAGAATATAATAAAATATGGAAAGCTGAAATTGACGCTTTTGATATCTTAAATGGAGATGCTCCATCGCAAGAAGGAATTCTTTTTACAGGAAGTTCATCAATACGATTGTGGAAAAATCCTGCTAAAGATTTTAACAACAATAAAATTTTGAATAGAGGTTTTGGAGGTTCCCAAATAATAGATTTAATTGAAAATTTTGACCAAGTAATTTTAAAATATCACCCAAAAAAAATAGTCATTTATTCAGGCGATAATGATATTGAAGCAGGGAAATCTGCTGAAATTGTTTTTGGTGATTTTTGTACTTTATATGGAATGATAAAAGCAAAGCTTCCAAATGCAGAAGTATATTATATTGCAATTAAACCAAGTTTAAACAGGTGGGCTAAAGTATTGGAAATGAAAAAAGCCAATACTATGATTCATGAATTTTTGAATTACAAGCAAAATGCAGTTTTCGTAGATGTTTTTTCTCCCATGATTGGAGTGTCAGGAAAACCTCTTGATAAATGGTTTATTAAAGATGGTTTGCATATGACTGATGAAGGATATCAATTATGGACTGAAATTTTAACACCATATATTAAGGATTAACACTCTTATTTTAAATTTAATATCGAATTATGTTAAAACATTTATTAATAAAAATTTTACTAATTATTCCATTTATTTCAATTTCTCAAGAGTTGTTAATTAATACTTCAAACAGAAATATTACATCACTAAATGGAACTTGGAGTTATATTGTAGATCCTTATGAAACAGGTTATTACAATTACAGATACGAACCATATGATCAATTGTCTGAAAATAACAATTCCGCATTTTATAATAATTATCATACTACTGATAAATTAGAACTCGTGGAGTATGATTTTGATAAATCACTTACACTAACAGTTCCAGGTGATTGGAATTCTCAATACGAAAAGCTCTTTTATTATGAAGGTACAGTTTGGTATAAACGATCTTTTGATTATTCGTTTTTAAATGAAAATAATAGATTGTTTGTATACTTTGGCGCCATAAATTACAAAGCTGAGGTTTATTTAAATGGAAAAAAATTAGGTACACATGAAGGTGGTTTTACACCATTTAATTTTGAAGTATCTGGAATTGTAAAGCCAACAAACAATTATTTAGTTGTAAAAGTTGATAATAAACGTTTTAAAGAAGCAGTGCCAACAATTAATACAGATTGGTGGAATTATGGCGGAATTACCAGAGATGTAAAACTAATTGAAGAGCCTAAAACGTATATTCAAAATTATAAAGTGCAACTTAAAAAAGGTGCTTCAAAAATAATTAGTGGATATGTGAAATTGAATGATGGTTCTACAAAAGAAGAAGTAACAATTTCAATACCTGAATTAAAAATTAATAAGTCATTTATAAGTGATGATAAAGGAGTAGTTCAGTTTGAAATAAAAACGAAAAATATCAGTTTTTGGTCACCAGAATCTCCAAAATTATATGATGTTTTTATTAAAACTACACAGCAAACTTTAAAAGATGAAATAGGTTTTAGAACAATTGAAACGGTTGGCCCAGATATTTTATTAAATGGAAAATCTATTTTTTTAAGAGGAATTTGTATTCATGAAGAAAATGCCATGCGAGGAGCTAGAGCCTATAATGAAGCTGATGCATTGGTAGCACTAAATTGGGCCAAAGAATTGGGCTGTAATTATGTTAGGTTAGCTCATTATCCACATAACGAGCATATAGTAAAATTAGCAGATAAAATGGGGATGATGGTTTGGGAGGAAATTCCAGTATATTGGACCGTTGATTTTACCAATGAGACAACTTTAAACAATGCTAAAAATCAACTAACTGAAGCGATTACAAGAGATAAAAACAGAGCTTCAATTATCATTTGGTCAATGGCAAATGAGACGCCTCCTTCTAATGATAGAAACACATTTTTAAAGAATCTTATCAATCATTCTAAATCATTAGATGATACAAGATTGGTAAGCGCAGCTCTTGAAAAACATTTTAAAGATGGTGTGAATGTTGTTGATGATGAAATTGGAAATTATTTGGACATTGTTGCATTTAATCAATACACTGGTTGGTATGGTGGGTCTTTAGAAGATGCTCCTAACGCAAAATGGGATATTAAATTTAATAAACCTGTTGTAATTTCAGAATTTGGAGGTGGTGCTTTACAGGGTTTACATGGAACAATACAAGAACGTTGGACAGAAGAATATCAAGAATATTTGTATGTGCAAAATCTAAAAATGATTGAAAAAATTCCAAATATAAGAGGGGTTAGCCCTTGGATTTTAAATGATTTTCGATCTCCAAAAAGAGTACTTCCAAACATTCAAGATGGTTGGAATAGGAAAGGATTAATCTCAAACCACGGCATAAAAAAGAAAGCATTTTTTACCGTCCAAGAATTTTATAAGAATATAAAACTTCAATATCAATAAATAATATATTATTAAAAATGTCACATAAAATATCTTTTAAGTTACCAAATCTCAAACGTCATCTTTACTATTTATTAATAATTGTAAGTGTTCTTTTAACATCTTGTAGTGATGATAGCCCAAGTATTCCTCCTATTATTGAAGGAACCGAATTAGTTGATTTTGCTTTTTTAAAGGTGAATAACCCTAGTCTTTCAAGCGATATTTATTTAAACAAAGTGGAAAACACTTTTAAAGGAAGAGTTTCATATAGCACAGATATTAAAAATCTTGTGGCAACATACATTCATAATGGATTAAAAGTTGAAGTGAATAACGTTGCCCAAGAAGTAGGAACAACATTGAATGATTTTAAAAATCCAGTAACTTTTATAGTTAAAACAACCGACGGAAGAGAACAAAATTATGAGGTTGATGTAACATATTTTACAGGGTTGCCTATTGTTTACCTAATAACAGATGGCAATGCAGCAATAGACTCAAAAGATGATTATAGAGAAGGAGATATAATAATAGAAGGAGGAAGAAATTTTATTGATTTTGACGAAACTTCAATGGAAATTAGAGGTAGAGGAAATTCTACTTGGTGGCTACACCCAAAAAAGCCTTATCAAATGAAATTGAGTAATAAAACAGAAGTATTAGGAATGCCAAAAGATAAAAAATGGATTTTTTTGGCCGAACACTCAGATAAAACTTTGATGCGTAATACAATAGCATTTGAAATGGGTTATTTGAGTAAACTAGATTGGACTCCAAAATCTGAATATGCTGAAGTTTTTGTGAATAATGAGTATTCAGGAACTTATAATATTTCACAAAAAGTTGAGGAAAGTAGCAACAGAGTTGATTTAGGCGATACAGGTTATTTATTAGAAATAGATCAATTAGAAAGATTAGATCCCGATGATGTGTATTTTAGAACAAACGATTTTTTAATAAATATAAAGGAACCAGATTTAGAATATGGAAGCACTACTTTTAATTATGTAAAAGATTTAGTAAATGAATTTGAAATTGTTTTAAAAAGTTCAGATTTTAAAAATCCAACTTCGGGTTATGCGAAATACATTGATGTAGATAGCTTTATTGATTGGTATTTGATAAGTGAAATTACAAAAAATCAAGATTCAAAAAGTTTCTCTAGTATTTTTTTAAATGTAATTCCTGGTGAAAAAATTAAAATGGGACCACTTTGGGATTTTGATTTGGCTTTTGGAAACGTAAACTACTCAGACGCTACAAACCCAACAGGTTTTTGGGTAAAAGAACATAAATGGTATGCTCGTCTTTTTGAAGATCCGACTTTTGTAAATAAAATAAAGTCTCGTTTTGCTTATTTTAAAAACAATCAAAACCTCATTTTAAATAAAATGGATTTTTATGCAAATTATTTAAAATATGCCCAAGATGAAAATGATATAAAATGGAATACTTTGGGTAATTATGTTTGGCCAAATCCAGTGGTTTATAATACTTATGAAGAAGAAGTTGATCATTTAAAAACTTGGTATACAACAAGAATGGAATGGTTGGATGGAGCATATATGGATTTATAAAAAAGATAAAAAGACTTTCTAAAACAAAGAAATTTTAATTTAATTATATTTAATGCTTTTTGAGGGTTGACAATATAAATGTGATCGATTTTTTTTGATAGGTTAACGTAATTTAAGGAAATTAAATAATCTCAAACACTTTACCAGCTTCAGCTAAAAAAGTGTTTTTAAATACTTCTTGGGCTTCAGTTTTAAAGGCTTCAATATTTTTATATCTTCCGCTATAGTGACCAACAATTAATTGTTTTACGTTTGCTTGTTTTGCAATATTTGCTGCTTGAGATGCGGTTGAGTGTTTTGTTTTAGCAGCTAGTTCTTCTCTGTCCTTCAAAAAAGTGGTTTCATGGTATAAACAGCTAGCATTTTTTATAATTGGAACAATTTCAGGGAAATATGAAGTATCACTGCAAAAAGCATAACTTTTAGTTTTTTCTGGATCTAAGGTCAGTATTTCATTTTTTAATACTTTACCGTTTTTCAACGTAAAATCTCTACCAATTTTTAAATTTTGATAATCGCAAATTTCAATTTCAGGATAATTGAGTATAGCGTTCATATCTAATTTACGTTCTCCGATTTTTTCTTTAAATAAAAAACCGTTCGTATAAATTCGATGATCTAATGGAATGGTAAATACTTCAACTTTATCATCTTCAAAAATAAGTTCACTTTTTTCAGAAGAAAGTTCGTGAAATAATAAAGGATAATGTGTCCAGGAATTTGAGAGCTTTAATTGTAAAGTAATAATTTCTTTCAATCCTTTTGGACCGTAAATATGCAATTCAGTTTCTCTGTTTAACAGTCTAAAAGTAGCTACTAAACCTATCAAACCATAAATATGATCACCGTGTAAATGAGAAATGAAAATGTGTTTAATTTTAGAAAATTTAATACCATATTTACGCAATTGTACTTGAGTTCCTTCACCACAATCAATCAAAAAGTTATGATTTTTAATTTCTAAAAACTGAGATGTTGGGTGAGCGTTTACTCTTGGTGTAGCAGAATGGCAACCTAAAATTGTGAGTTTTAAGCTCATCTAATAACAATTCTTTTTGAGATGACTTCTGTTTCAGTTTGAAGTGTATATATGTACATTCCTTTAATTAAATCATCACGATTAAATAGAATAGCATTGTAACCAATTTTAGAATTAACTTGTTCAATATATACAGTTTTACCCAATAAATTTTTTACTGTAAATTCAATTTGTTGAATTATAGTAGATTGAAAATTAATTTTAGTTGCTACATTAAAAGGATTGGGATAAGCAGAAATTGAAGACAATGTTGCCTGTGGCTCATTTTTTTTAATAACAATAGTATTCTTTTCATTTTGCTGCGCAAAAGAAAAAGCAGAAAACAATAAAATAGTTATTAAAAGTAGTTTTTTCATCAATAAGCCAAATTGGTTTTAAAATCCTAAATCTCGTTCAATAGCATCCATTTCAAGTATGTCTATCGCCTCTGTTAATGTTGGCACAACATTTAATTCATCTGGAATATTATCAATATTTATTCCTTTGCAAATAAGCACAAAACTTGTGCCATTTTTTATATGTTGTTTACTTAGTTTCAAAAATAAGATTAATTCTTTAATATTTATGTTAAATTTTTCTGAAAAATCAATAATTAAATTTTCATTTTTAAATTCTTGATAGCGGTTTTTAAAATCTAATAAAAAATCTGAAACTGATTTTGTGTTTGGTTTTATATGTGTGTAATTTTTAGTTTTTGTACTAAACATAACAGCTATTGTTTAATTTGTTGAGCTAATAAGTAGATAACCGCCATACGAATGGCAACTCCATTTTCAACTTGATTTAAAATTATAGATTGATCAGAATCAGCAACATCACTTGATATCTCAACACCTCTGTTAATTGGTCCTGGGTGCATTATCACAATTTTCTTGTCGAGTGAATTTAATAACTTTTTATTAATTCCAAATAGTTGAGAATATTCTCTTGTTGAAGGGAAATAATTAATTTCCATTCGTTCATTTTGAACTCTTAATACATTTGCCACATCACACCAATCTAATGCTTTTTTAATATCGTATTCAATACTAACTCCTAAACTTTCAATGTATTTAGGAATTAATGTTTTAGGTCCACAAACTTTAATTTCAGCACCTTGTAATTTTAAAGCATAAATATTTGAAAGTGCAACTCGAGAATGTAAAATATCACCAACTATCAATACTTTTTTACCTGTAACACTTCCTAATTTTTCACGAATAGAATAGGAATCTAAAAGCGCTTGTGTTGGATGTTCATGAGTACCATCGCCTGCATTTATGATTTTAGCATTTACATGGTTAGATAAAAAGTCACAAGCTCCAACATTTGGATGCCTCATTACTATAATATCAACTTTCATTGATAAAATATTATTAACAGTGTCAATTAAAGTTTCTCCTTTTTTTACGGAAGATTGGCTTGCTGAAAAGTTAATAACATCAGCAGATAACCTTTTTTCAGCCAATTCAAAAGAAAGTTTAGTTCGAGTACTGTTTTCAAAAAATATATTAGCAATAGTAATGTCTCTTAATGAAGGTACTTTTTTAATTGACCGATTTATAACTTCTTTAAAGTGATCAGCTGTTTTAAAAATTAAGTCTATATCAGCTTTGTTTAAATGTTTTATCCCTAAAAGGTGTTGTACGCTTAACTGACTCATAAAACTAATTATTAATTATATATACTGCATCTTTTGTGTCTTTTTCTTTCCAATGCACTGTTACTTTTTCTTCGTTAATAACATCAACTTGTCTTCCTAAATAATTGGGTTGTATTGGTAAGTGACGACTAAACCTTCGGTCAATTAAAACCAAAAGTTCAATGTTTGAAGGTCTTCCAAATGATTGAATAGCTGTTAAAGCAGCACGAATACTTCTACCTGAAAAAAGTACATCATCAATAAAAACTACTTTTTTATCTTCAACAATAAAATCTATATGTGTTTTATTTGCTTCTAAAGGAGCTTCACGTCGTCTAAAGTCATCTCTATAAAAAGTGATGTCTAAATGCCCTAATTTTATATTTGAAATTGCATAATCGTTTTGCAGAATGCTTGCTAAACGCTCAGCTAGATAAATACCTCTAGGTTGAATTCCTATAAGAACCGTATTTTCAAAATTATTATGGTTTTCAATTAACTGACATGCTAATCGATGTAATATAATGTGAATTTCTTTAGAGTTAAGTAGCGTTTTTTTACTCATGACAATACCAAACATTGTTTGGAAAACAAATATACAGCATTTTGTTAATTAATTTGTTAAAAAGATTAGAAGTTTAGTTTAAAAATTTTGAAAAGTTCTTGTACTTTTATTGTTATAGAAATAAGCTATTCTTTCATATGCCTTTAACTCCAAAAGAGAATAATATTCCATTATCAAAATTTGAATCAATGCTTAAAACAAATAGCATTTATTTTTTCGACTCAATTGAATTTGAGGAGATTATACATAGCTATTTAGATTCTGGAAAAAATTCTTTAGCAAAAAAAGCTATAAAATTAGGTTTAGATCAACATCCAAAATCTGTGTTGTTAAAATTACTTCAGGCTGAATTATTAATTTTTGATGGTGAAATTGACAAAGCTTCTACTTTATTAAAAGAATTACAAGCTATTGAACCAACCAATGATGAGGTATATGTTCAACAAGCAAATCTCTGTTCAAAAAAAGATGACCATAGTGGGGCAATAGATTTATTGAAAATTGCTTTACTTTATACAGATGATGAAGCTGATATCTTATCCTTATTAGGAATGGAGTATTTATTCTTAGATGATTTTGATCAGGCCAGAATTAATTTTGAGAAGTGTTTAGAATTTGATTTGGAAGATTATTCGTCTCTTTACAATGCAGTTTATTGTTTTGATATGCAAAATAAGCATCAAGAAGCGGCAGAATATTTAAATTTGTACATTAATAAAGATCCTTATAGTGAAGTAGCTTGGCATCAATTAGGGCGTCAATATTTTATTTTAGAAAATTATAATGAAGCCGTAAGAGCGTTTGATTATGCAGTGCTAATTGATGAATATTTTGTAGGTGCATACCTTGAAAAAGCGAAGACTTTAGAAGAATTAAATCGTTTTGAAGAAGCTATTGAAAATTATAAAAAAACGATTGAATTGGATGATCCAACATCGTTTGTTTATTTACGAATTGGAAAATGTTATGAAGATTTAAACAAAGCAAATTTAGCGATTCAATATTATAAAAAAGCAACTCATGAAGACCCATTATTAGATAAAGCTTGGTTCGCAATTACAAACGTTTACCTTAAAAATAGAAACTTTAGTAAAGCATTGTTTTATATTGATAAAGCCATTGAAATTGATGAGCAAAACACCATTTATTGGCGTAAATATGCTGAAATTAATTTAAATCTGAATCTTTTTGAAGAAGCTGTAAATGGTTTTCAACAGTGCATTTTATTACAAGATAAAGATCTTATAATTTGGCTAGGATTAAGTGATACTTTATCATATTTAGGTGAATATGAAGATGCATTAAAAAATTTATTGAAAGCAAAAACTTATTTTAAGGATTTTGCAGAAATAGAATATAGGGTAAGTGCACTTTATTTTAAATTTAAAAATTCTAAAAAAGGAACAACACATTTAAAAGCAGCCTTATCTATAGATTTTGAATCTAAAAACATTTTGAAAGAGTTATTTCCAGATGTTTTTAAAATGAAAGAGGTAAAAGACATTATAAGAGGTTTCAAAAAAAAATTGTAATAAAAATGTTACATTTGTGCATCTAAGATTTGAAGGCAAATGCAACAAAGAAAATTCATTCATTATTTTATAATCTCCTTAAAAGGAATGGCAATGGGAGCCGCCGATATTGTGCCAGGTGTTTCTGGTGGTACAATAGCTTTTATTTCAGGTATTTATGAGGAATTATTGACATCAATTAGTGCTGTTAATTTTTCAATATTAAAATTGTTAAAAACCAAGGGTATTAAAGCCTTTTGGAAAGCTGTTAATGGCAATTTTTTATTGGCATTAATTATAGGAATTTTTACAAGTATATTATCTTTAGCAAAATTGATTTCTTGGCTATTAGAGCATCAGCCAATTTTGGTTTGGTCATTCTTTTTTGGGTTGGTTTTGGCAAGTATTTTATACATTGGGAAACAAATTACAAAGTGGAATAGTATTACAATTACAGGGTTATTACTTGGAGCTGGAATCGCATATTATATTACAACTTTGCAACCTTTAATTTCAGAAAATTCATCACCGTTATTTTTGTTTTTAGCAGGTGCGATAGCAATTTGCGCCATGATTTTACCTGGAATTTCTGGTGCTTTTATTTTGGTGTTATTAGGAGCTTATAAGCCAGTATTAGATGCAATTCATAATAGAGATTTTAAATTATTAATCATTTTAGCTTCTGGTGCCATCGTTGGATTATTATCTTTTTCAAAATTGTTAAAATGGTTATTTAATAATTATAAAAATTACACTTTAGTTGTGTTAACAGGTTTTATTTTAGGTTCATTAAATAAAATTTGGCCTTGGAAACAAACATTAACTTGGCGAGTTAATTCTCATGGAATAGAAGTGCCTTTTAACCAACAAAGTATTTCTCCTTTTTCTTTTGAAGGAGATTCACAATTAGGAATGGCAATACTTCTTTCAATAGTTGGATTTGCAGTGATTCTACTATTAGAAAAAATAGCTAATAGTTCAAGTAAAGAATAATTTATGGCAAGAGAACGTAGTTTGTTAGATAAGTTTTTCCTTTTTATTAAGGGGCTTTCTATGGGAACTGCAAATAAAGTTCCTGGGGTTTCTGGTGGAACAGTTTCTTTTGTTTTAGGTTTTTATGAAGAAATGATTTATTCGTTTCGGAAGATTAATTATAAAGCCTTTTTATTATTAATAAATGGCCGATTTAAAAGTTTTTATAAATACACAAATGCTACGTTTTTACTACTTGTTTTTGGAGGAAGCATGTTTAGTTACTTTAGTGTTTCTCTTGTATTAGATTATTTATTGCAGCAATACGAATTGTATGTTTGGAGTTCTTTTTTTGGATTGATTTTAGGCTCCATTTATTACATTTCTAAAGATTTTAAAGATTGGCGTGCGAGTAATATAATATCAATAGCGATTGG
Organism: uncultured Lutibacter sp.; assembly: GCF_937891065.1. GTDB lineage: Bacteria > Bacteroidota > Bacteroidia > Flavobacteriales > Flavobacteriaceae > Lutibacter. The sequence goes on from NZ_CALAEQ010000002.1 coordinate 27,156, forward strand.
AATTGGACTTGGAGTTGCCATAAGCTTTATGAACCCAGCAAAAGAGAACGATAATTTATGGTTTGTTTTTGCTTGTGGAATTATTGGCGTTTCAGGAATGACTTTACCTGGACTTTCAGGTTCATTTATTTTAATTTTATTAGGGAACTATGTGTTGTTACTAGTAGATTCTGTAACCATGTTATATAAAACTATTGCCGAAGTTTTTATGGGCGATTTTAGTTTTATGGATAGTGAAGAAAGAATACGATATCTTAAAATTATAGCATCTTTTACAGGAGGCTCAGCATTTGGTTTGGTGTTCACATCTCATATTTTAGGATATGTATTAAAGCGCTGGCACCAAATTGTTACAGCTTTAATTATTGGTTTTATAACAGGCTCTTTAGGAATTGTTTGGCCTTGGAAGAAAGAAATATATAAAATAGATAACGGTAAAGAGTTAATTGATATTCATGGAAATAAAGTAATTGAAAATTTTCAAAGATATTTTCCTGACTTTTCACTGCAGGAAACCTGGATGGCTATTTTATTTATTATAGTAGGTTTAGGAGTTGTTTTATTAATTGATAAATATGGTGCAGACCGCAAAGAATATATTGATGGATAGTCGTTTTAAATTTGGTTTGATAGGAAAGAATATTTCCTATTCTTTTTCGAAAAAATATTTTACAGATAAATTTCAAAAGTTAGGTTTAAATACCTATAAATATAATAATTATGATATTCCTGAAATTGAAGAATTTCCTTTTATTATATATCAGCAAGAAGAAAAATTTCAAGGGTTTAGCGTTACAATCCCTTATAAACAATCTATTATAAAATATTTAGATGAAGTTGAAGAAGATGCGCAAAAAATAGGAGCTGTAAATACTATAAAAATTACAGATGACAATAGATTAATTGGCTATAATACTGATGTTTATGGTTTTGAGAAATCAATTGAGCCTTTATTGCAAAAACACCACAATAAAGCACTTATTTTAGGTACAGGTGGCGTTTCTAAGGCCATTGCTTATGTTTTAGAAAAATTAAAAATAAACTTTAAATTTGTTTCAAGAAATATTTCAGAAAACAGTTTGGGGTATCCAATTTTAGATCAAAATATTCTTAATGAATATACTGTGATTATAAATTGCACACCAGTTGGAACTTACCCCGATATTGATAATTCTCCTAACATTCCGTATGAATTTATCACAGATAAACACTTGTTATTTGATTTAATTTATAACCCTTCAGAAACTAAATTTTTACAGGAAGGTAGAAAGAGAGGTGCCATTATAAAAAATGGACATGAAATGCTTGAATTGCAAGCAGAAAAGTCTTGGGAAATATGGAATTCCTAAAAAAGAAATCCCTAAATTTACGCAACTTTAAATAAAATTATACATCTTATATTGAAATAGGATTTTTATAAAATAACTATTTTTAGAATTATTAATGAAATAATTAACCGAACCTTAAACATTTTTATATGTTAGACGAAAGTAAAATAATGCCAAGTGAAGAAGAAAACAATGAGACTCCACAAAATTCTGAAATTCAAGAAGAAAACTCAACAACTAACAACATAACTGCAGATGAAGTTTCTTCAAAAAGCGAAGTTGTAGAAGAAGTTGAAAAAGTAGAGTTACCAACAGTAGATGATGCTGTTTTAAAATCTGAAAGTTCAGATGAAAAAGACGAAACTGAAATTTTACCTAAAGTTGAAACTCCTTCAGTGAATAAAGCAATTGACGAAATTGAAACTAAAATTGCTGAGAGTTCAGAAAAAATAGTACCTGCTGCTATTGAAATGCTTGATTACGAAAGTCTAAGTTTAGAGGATTTGGTTATAGAATTAGGCAAACTTGTTAAAGAACATCCTGTACAAAATATTCATAATAATGTTAATAATATTAAAAACGCATTTAATATTAAATTTGGTGAAATTTTAAAAAATGAAAAAGCCAAGTTTTTAGAAAGTGGAGGTAATGTTATTGATTTTCAATACAATAATCCTGTTAAATCTAATTATAATAGTATTTTATACGATTATAAAATAAAGAAAACTGAGTTTTATGCAAAACAAGACAGTCAACTAGATGAGAATCTTAAAAATAAACTTAATGTAATTGAAGAGCTAAAGCATTTAATAGATAATGCAGATGGAGCTACAATGTATAAAGTTTTTAAAGATATACAGGGTAAATGGAGAGAAATAGGCCCAATTCCAAAAGCAAAATACAATGATACTTGGAGAACATATGAACACCATGTTGAGCGATTTTATGATTTATTACATTTAAGTAATGATTTAAGGGATTTAGATTTTAAACACAATTATGAAGAAAAATTAGCACTTGTTGTTAAAGCTGAAGAATTGGCTGAATTAGAAGATATTAATTTTGCTTTTAATGAATTACAAATTTTACATAAACTTTGGAAGGAAGAAGTAGGTCCTGTTGGTCGTGAACATAGAGAAGAAGTTTGGAATCGTTTTAGTGCTGCTACAAAAAAAGTACACGATAAACGTCATGAGTTTTTTAAAGATTTAAGATCTAAGTTTGATGATAATGTTGATGAAAAATTAGCCGTTATTTCGAAAATTGAAGAAATTGATACTTCAAAAAATAAAAGTAGAGCTGATTGGCAAAAGAGCATTAAAGAGCTTGAAGATTTACGTTCAACATTTTTTAGTATAGGTCAGGTTCCAAGAGCTAAAAGCAATGAAATTTGGTCTAAATTTAAAGAGGTAACAAAAAAGTTTAATGTTGATAAAAATAACTTTTTTAAAGAAGTAAAGAATGAACATTTAGAAAATTTAAATCAAAAAAAGTTATTGATTGAGCGTGCAAAAGAATTAAAAGATAGTGAAGATTGGGAGGTTGCAACTGATATCATGAAAAAGATACAAGCTGATTGGAAAAAAATAGGACACGTTCCTCGTAAATATTCTGATAAGTTATGGAAAGAATTTAAAGACGCTTGTAATCATTATTTTGATAGACTTCATTCTGAACAAGATGCTGATAATAAAGTAGAAATGGAAGTTTTTATTAAGAAAAAAGATCTTTTAGCAGAAATTAAAAGCACGGTTGAAAGCGATACAGAAATAACATTAGATAATCTTAAAGAATATGTAAGTGATTGGCGTGATTTAGGTAGAGTGCCTTTTGAAATGAAACATATTGAAGCTAAATTTAATAAAGTAATTGATAAAATTGTTGAAACAAGTACTATAGAAGCTAAGGATGTTGAAATGATTAAGTTTGAAAACTTAGTGAATAGTTACTTAGAGCAAAAAAATTATCATAAACTAAATGGAGAGCAACTTTTCGTTAGAAAAAAGGTTGATGAAACTGTTAGAGAAATTCAACAATTAGAAAACAATATAGGATTTATTTCAAATGCTACTGCTGATAATCCTTTGCTTAAAAACGTTATGGATAATATTGCAGTTTATAAGCAGAAATTAGAAGTCTGGAAAATTAAATTAGAATATTTAAAGAAATTAGATTATTAAATAAAAAAGAGGCTTCATATGAAGCCTCTTTTTTATTTACATACTTTAACTTTAATGAGATATCAACTTAATCGAGCTCAAATAATTATTATTTAAGTTGTGAGATAATGAGCAAATTAGCTTTTTCATGATTATTGCTTTATTATTTTAAGTGATACAGGTTTCTCTAATTTTATTTTAGCAATGTACAATCCTGTTGGATGGTTTTCAATATTTAATTGAACCTTACCATAAACAATAGGGTATGTTTTTACTGAAATTAACTGAGATTGAATCGTATACAATTCAATAACTACTTCTTTTTGAGACATTGGCAAAGCAATATCAAATAAACCATTGGTTGGATTTGGATATGCGATTATTTCATCCATTAACATAATTGCTTTTGAATAAACACCCTCACAAGATACAGCTGTTTTAACTTCAACAACATCTCCTTGTTTTATATCAACATTAAATAAAGGTGAATTTGTTGTAAAACTCTCTTCTCCATTCACATAAATAGTAAATGGCGCTGTTCCTTGTTCTATTTCTATAGAAGCTTTCCCAGAAGCAATACTTGATTTTCCTGATATAGTTGTGCCTTCTATAACTTCTACAGTGTAGCACTGCTCATAAGTTTCTCCTGAAACTGAAATACATACTATATAAATTCCTGGATCTAAATTATCTGCATTAAAATTAGTTGTGTTTGTAAATGTATCATTTGGAGTTCCATTAATAGTAGTCGTATAAGTATAATTTTTATTTGCAGAAATTGAAATTTGTCCATTATTTTTATTTGGACAGGTTTCACTAGTTACAATTACTTCAAAATTATTGGAAGGTAACATGAAGCAACCTGATGCATTTACTATTGCTCCTGCAGTTGTTCCAGAGCAAAGGTCAACTGAATTATCAACACCATCATTATCATCATCTCCGTTTGGTGTTGTATCACAAACATCTCCTTCACCATCATTATCCGTATCTAATTGATCTGGATTTGGTGTGTTTGGACAGTTGTCATTTGAGTCTAAAATACCGTCATTATCAGTATCTAAAGTCGATAAATTTGTAGTTGAATATAATCTATATTCACCAGGATTTAAAGTTATTGACTCTGATGTATTGGTCACATTTTTTTCGTCACCTGTAAAATATTCATACCAAGTACCTGTTTGTGTAAATGGAGTAATAATAGATTTATTGGTAACGTCAAAATTTCCGATTACAACAACATCCATTGACGCGTGTCTTAAGACAATTGATTTTGTTAAACTTCCAACATTTAATGTATAATCTGTAGTATTAAATACGGGTTGTTCTTTTTTTAGACGAATTAATTTAGACCATACATCATAGATGTTTTTTCTATTTACATCATCAAAATATTCCCAACGAATAGGTTTTCTATCAACTCTACCTGGATCATCAATACTAACATCGTAACCAAGTTCTCCAAATTGCCATATCATTTTCGGACCTGGAATTGTGAAGAAAAATGCCCCAGCCAATTCCTGTCTAGATAACGCAATATTTAGGTTTCTAACGTTGTGATTAGGATTTGTACTATTTCCAAACGTTAAGTTTTTATACATTAAACGTTCTTCATCATGACTTTCCATATAACCAATAACATTTGGATTATTCCAACCTCTTTGCTTGTATGAAATCCATGATAAGTCTGTATCAGAGCTCCAACCCATCGTATTTTGACTATAGTTATGATTCATATTTCCCCAAAGCATAATACCATAATTTGCCAATTCTTTTTCTTCAGAATTATCAGACAAATGTTCAAAAATCACATAAGGTTTATTAGAAGGATTGTTGTTCCAAACATGGTCAGCATAATTTTTTAAAATTGCAATTCTTGATGCATCGTATGCACTTGCCCAGTTATCTGCACCTGTGTAAATTGTATTTGAAAACCCTTTAGTAAAATCGAATCTAAAACCATCAATTTTATATTCATCCATCCAATAAGATAAAACATCATTAAAAAACTCAGTAGTATGTGATGATTCATGGTTAAAATCATAACCCCAATGTGCGCTTGTATTATCAACTAAATTGTGGTTTACATTGTACCAAGGATTATCAGCAGCAGGTTTATTATCTTCACTATTCCAGTACATTTGAAGCAATGGAGATTGGCCAAATGAATGGTTAAACACTACATCAGCTAAAACAGCAATACCACGTTCATGGCAAGCATCAACAAAATTTTTGAAATCGTTTTTTGTGCCATAAGCTTTATCCAAAGCCATATATAGGGCTGGGTTATAACCCCAACTGTCAGCTCCCTCAAATTCATTTATTGGCATTAATTCAATTGCGTTTACCCCTAAAGTTTCTAAATAATCTAAATAAGTTAATGCTTCATTATATGAGTCAGATTCAGTAAAATCTCTTATATGTAATTCGTAAATTATTAAATTGTCTTGGGCAGGTTTTATAAAATTAGTTACATTCCAAGTATAGTTAGATTCATTAATTAAAAAAGTTGAAACAAAGCCTGTTGTTAAACCAGTAGGGTAGGATTTTAAATTTGGATAATTTCCAACTTTAATATATTGATCATTCCAAGGGTCTAATATTTTTTCTGAATAAGGATCAACAACTTTAATGTTATAATCAATTAAATATTGATAAGCATATTCCGTATTAATATCTAAATTAGGTATGGTAAGCCAGAAATCATCACCATCTTTAAATAGTTGGTATGATGCATTTAAAGTCCAGTTATTAAAATCACCTAATAGAAGCACATCAATTTTTAGCGGTGCTTTTAATAAGAAGGTAACTGAATTATCAGAATTTTTATTGACACCATATTTTAATCCTGTAGGTTGTGTAGCTGTTTGTGTAGCAGATTTCACATAAACAGAAATTGTTGTTTCTTTTGTTTCGCTACCTGTTGTTGCAATAGCTTTTAAAGTTTGAACTCCTGAAGTTGTTAAGGAATAAGAAGTTAAAATTGAAGTTGAATTAGTTGCAGTTTTAATAGAAACATTATTTACAAAGAGTTCTAAATTTGAAGCAATTGATGATTCTGCAGTAATTGTAATATTGTCATTTAAAGTATAGGCACTTTCATTTATAGGAGTGGTAAAAGTAATGTTTAAACCCGCAGGATAAATTGGCACAAAAATATCAGGTCTAGATTGTTTTGAACCATCAGAAGATCTAAAAACTAAAGCGATGTTTGTTATTGTTTCTGAAGTTGGGATACCATAAAAAGTAAAAACATCAGGTGAAATTATTAAAGTATATAAATTTGAATTAGAATTATCACGAGTAAGTTTCGCTTTATTAATATTTTGAGACCATCCGGCTATAACATATTTCCAGTCTGAGTTACTTGAAGAGTTTGAAGTAATAACCCCAGTATGTGCATAAATATCTCCTGTAAAATTGGCTAACTCGGTTCCAGTAGCATTAAATGTTATTGTAATTTCATCATTAGCTGTTGGTAAAGTAGGGGATGTGGTTACTTGTGAAAACACAAGTATTGGTGCTAAAAAAAGTAATATAAGTAATAATTTTTTCATCTATAGGTTTATTATGGTACTAAATGCAATGAACCGGAATTAATTAATAAACGAGTTCTTAGCAGAAAGTTAAATTATAAATAGGCCGCTTATTAAACCATAAGCAGCCTATTTATTTTACTAATAAA
>NZ_CALAEQ010000003.1 GCF_937891065.1 uncultured Lutibacter sp.
AATTTTATGAGGTGTTGTATACTGTGCTGTTTTAAATCGAGTTTAATTTTTTAATTTATTTGTCTTTTTTGTTAAATATATTAAAGAGAGAAAAATCAATAATAGAATAATTTTTCCAATTAAATATCCAATTCCATATTCAGTCAATCTTTGAAAGTCTGAAGTGAATATTTGTATCACGTTTATTAGTAAGATTGATGATAATATACTAGAAAAATAAAATATAATCTTTTTCATATTTGAAAGAAATAAAGAAAGATAAAGCTAATAAGCAATACCTTTCTTATAAATTAAAGTTATTTAGTTACAGTAGTTGTAGTTGGTGTATAAATTCCAAAAGTTAAACCAGAAACTAGTCCATTAACAAATGATTGCCTTGTGAAAACGGTATAATTTTCTGCTCCATTTGCCATCTGTTTAGAATCAGAAACTCCAACAGGAGCTAATCCATAAATAACATAATGATTCCACTGTGTAGTTTGTGAATTTCCTTTTGCACCTTCTCCAACTACACTGGTATAAGAATAGCAAGATGTAAATAAGATTGATGAAGCAAATACAATTGCCATCATTTTTATTGAATTTTTAATCATTTTTTTCATTTTTAAATTAATTATTTATAATACTCATTTTGAGTTTCGTTAGGCATAGTTTACAACAGGATTTATCCCTGTAAGATGATTAAGTATGGCATCTTGTCGTCTATGGTAAGTAGGGCAGGCAAGAAAGCGTTTAGTTCCTGTCTGTGCCAGTTGCCAAAATTTTCTATTTCATAATAATTTTTTTTAGTTAGGTTTGTTTTTTATAAGCTTAAATATTTATTTTTGTTGCTAAAACTGAATAAACCATTGGAGCATTGTTCCCTTTGTGTTTAATTCTAAATTTATTTGGTTCATCTTCAAATGTTCTCTGAAAGCAGTTATATGGTGAATAATCATATTCTTTTAATGAATTAATTTCAAGTCCATTTTCAATCATACTATTAACTACTTCGCCAATACTGTGATTCCAGGTTACAAATTGTTTACTATCAGTGCTACCTCCCTCAGTATAGGTTCCTTCTCTATTAGCATGTATAGGTCCCGCATTAAAATAACTCGCCTCCAAATCATTTAAGTTTTCATCTACCATGCCAACAACGGGATGAAATTCTACAAAAATGAATTTTCCATTCTTCTTCAAGAATCTAGACACAATTTCGGCCCATTTGTTAAGATCAGGAAGCCAACATATGGCACCATAACTTGAGAAAATAATGTCAAACTCACCATCCAAATGATTGGGCAAATCATAAACATCACAACAAATAAATTTAGCATCAGAATTTGTAATTGCAGCAAGTTCATTAGCTTTTGAAATTGAATCATTAGACAAATCAACTCCAGTTACCTTTGCTCCCATCCTACTTAATGAAATAGAATCTTGGCCAAAATGACACTGAAGGTGAAGTACCGATTTCCCTTCTAAATTCGGTAAAATTTCCAATTCAATATCGTTTAGTGATGACTTACCAGCAATGAAGCTCTTGTTATCATAAAATTCAGAATCATAATGAGTATCCACTCTACTATTCCATGATTCTTTGTTAATTTTTAAGTAATCCATTTTTTTCTTTTTTTTATTACGGTTAAAATTTCTATTTAACTTATCAACACATTACAAAATTAATAAGCTCTGTTCAATAAGAGGGTCAAGTTTTCAAGGTTCATACAAATTCACTTCCTAAATCATCAAATAAACTATAAATCATTAATAATCATTGGTTTTATTTATAATATAAATCTAAGCAAAGAGGTACGAGTATTCAGGCAAAACCTTTTTTCTATGTCTAATTCAATTATTAGTTTCAAGTTCTTGATTAATTAATTCAGTTACAATTTCAATTTCATTCAATGCTTCATGATATGCTTTATCTTTTTCTGTCATAATATTCATCAAAGAGATTATGAGGTTTTGAAATTGATAATCATACATTCCATCTGGATTTTTAATTTCCCCACTCGAAAATTTAACCAAACTATTTACAGTTAAAGCTACATGATTCATCATAGCGACAAAATGAATATTTTCCATTCTATTCGCGTAATTATATTTCTCCTCAATTTCTCTTATACCATTTACAATCTCGTGGTTTTGGAGAAGTTTCACCTCTCCGCTGTTTATGAGGGTTTGATAAATATTGGCTTCCTTATCAAAATCTGAATATTGCAAAAGGTCACGTACAAGTGGTCCTATAGAATCTAATTTACTTCGGTCATTGGCTTCTATGATATTATTTAAATATTTGGAATTAGCTAAAAAATAATTATTAAAATCTACTTGCTGCAGAATTAAAGCTTTATCATCAGCAATTTGTTCTTTTATATTTTCATAAAATCTAACTTCTGAAACTCTTTTTACACGTCTTTCATTCCAATTATCTAATTGAAAAGCCAAACTAATACCAATCATGACTAAGAAAATTTCACCAACAGCATATAATAGGTATTTTTTTATATTTCCTTCCTTAATATAGTTTTGTCTTAAAGTCCTAAAAAGTTTCATTTTCTATTGTTTAAAATTAGTATTAACGCTTTTAATGGGCTGTAATTCTAGGGTTGCTGTATTCTTGAAAGTGTTATTTAAAGTATCTCTTTTTTTTGATACTTGCTTTTTCATCCCAAAAACAAGTCTTAACATATTGACCCTGATAATTATAGCGTAACAAGTTACTATAAAAATAAGAGAAAACAGTGTAATTAAAAATGCTTGCATTCCGTAAGAAATATTCCACTTTAAAATTACATAACCCACAAATATAAGAGCTGGTTGGTGTAATAAATAGAAGGGATATATAGCATCATTAAGAACTTTCCTATACTTATGGTCTTTGTTAAAATAGCTCTTAAAATAGCCTATTGCTGTTATTCCACAGGATAATGAAATTATCATTTCGCTTATTCCTCTAGAATAATCTTGTACTATTGAAGATTCTCCAAAAATGGATGGTAATGAAAATAAAAGTACTGTAAACACAATAGTTTGATATAAATACAATCTTCTATTATTTGCAAGAGCATTAATTACTTTGCCACTTGTAAATAACATAAAGCCAGCTAAAAAGAATAACAAGTAATACATAAAAAATGCCCAATCATTATATAATGCATGTGTACTTTTTGGAAAATATTGTCTCAATATTACTTGTGATAAAATGATGATAGGTAACAACCAATTTAAACCCATTTTTCTTGAAACAATATTTATTAATTTACCTCTTACCATATTGTAATGACCGCTTTTTGTGTAGTTTAAAAACGGTGTGATTAATATTGAAATAATGAATAAGTATAAAATAAACCACAGGTGATGCCAAGAAATGTTGCCAACTGGATAAGGTCCACCATCAAACATATGCGGAATATAATCCCAAAAAGAACTGTAATTTTCTATACGCTCTACATATACCATTAAAGGTACCAATGTGAAAAAACCGAAGGTAAATGGAATGTATAGCCTTCTAAATCTTTCTTTTAAGTATTGCCAGCTCGTACGTTGCCCAATGGCGTAAAATGTACCAACTCCAGATACCAAAAATAGTAATGGCATTCTCCATAAATGTAGCCACCACATAATTGGATCTAAAAAGGGAAATGATTCAGCACTATTTACATGCCATTGTTCAGGTCTAAAAATCATTCCTACATGGAAAAAGAATACACTAATTATAAGACCAATTCTTAGCCAATCTATAAAATACTTACGTTCGCTTTTTGATTTTATTTGTGAGTTCATAATGATTAATTTTTAATTAAGTATAAATAGTTATTTATCAAATGATAAGGCTGTATTAGTTTGTGTAGGTGGAACAGATTTTTTCTTTGGTTTTACTTTTAAGCCAAATAGAAATCGTAGAATATTATTAGTTTGTATCAGCTTGTATAATATTACAGCTGTTGGAATGGCAGTAAGTGCTATAATTGCAAATTTTAAAAATATATTCAACTCCATACCAACAACATAATATCCTATGACAATAATAAGCGTTTGATGTAGCACATAAATTGGTAAAATACTTATGTTAGCAGGAATAAGAATTGAATGCTTAAAGTTCATGTGTTTTGCAAAAAAACCTAAGAAGAATAAAATCCAACTATAAGCAATTAACATAGAAACAACACTTGATTCGATGTGTTTTAAAGAATAGCTCGGGTGCATATATTCTTGAATATTTAGAGGATCTTGAAAAGCAGTGTATGAAAAGTAAATTGAGCTTATAATACCAACAACAAGAAAAAGATATGTTTTCTTCTTTATGATATTTATAAATTCAGGGTCACTCATAAAAAGAAAACCATAAATAAAGGGCAACATATATATCAAAAAATCTGCCCAGTCTGTATATTCTGAATAAATTGGTTTTAATAGTACACGCACAAGAATCATTGGTAACACCAAAATGAATACACCATAATTGCTTTGCATCATACGCTTCAACCAAGAGAAGTCAAAGCTCCCTTTTTGAATTTTATTAAGAAATGGAAGTGCAAACACCGTCATCACAAATAAAAATGGTAGAAACCAAATATGAGTACCTAAATGGCCAAACCATAACAATAAGCTACTACCCATATTTGCACCAAGTTGTTGTGAAGGATATGAAAGCAGAAAATCTAAATAGGTGCCTGTAAAGTCACGATACATGATCCATTCGTAAAATCGTTGGGGAGGGATAATTAAAACAATTCCAAATATAAAAGGAACTATTAATCGTTTGATTCTGTCCATTACGAACGCTTTTTTACGAGATCGCATGGCAAACCATGTTCCAGCCCCTGACACTAAAAATATAAGAAACATACGCCAACCATGAGTAAATATGGTGAGTAAATCAAAAATAAAATTTTGTTCTTCATTTTTTATATGCCAAGGAAATTGATCGAAAGGTCTCCAAGAATGAAATAAAAAAAG
>NZ_CALAEQ010000004.1 GCF_937891065.1 uncultured Lutibacter sp.
TAGTTAAGTTACTTGCCGAAATAGTTCCAATAATATCGTGAAAAAATATTGAGCCAGATGTAGCGTACAATAATGATATTCCAAATAGAGAAACACCTGAAGCTAAACCTGCTGATAATATTAATTTAATACCAGATTCGCTTGAAATTCTTTTAGAAGTTTCATAAGCGGCCAATGCTGCAACTGGTAATGTTGATAATTCTAACCCAATGTAAAACATTAAAAAGTCACCTGAAGAAATCATAAAATACATTCCTAACAATGAGGAAAATAATAAGATGAAAAACTCAGTTCCTTTATCTTGTGCAACAATTTTTTCTTGAATCCAATCTGCAGATTGAAGTAGTAAAATAAATACACCAATATTTAACACATTTTTAAAGAAGTGAATTAAATTATTTGTTTGAAATGATCCACCAAAAATACTGCATTCATTTATTGCAAAAAATCCTACGGCGGTATGAATACCAAATAAAAATATAGCGAAATGTACTATGCTACTTTTTTTGTTTTTAGGTATAAATATTTCAGCTATTACCAGCAACATTATAATTGCTAATAATATAATTTCTTGTCTCATTAATAAAAAACTACTAAAATCCATTTAGCTATCTGTTTTAATTTTATAATACTCCTTTAATAAAAGGTTCTAAACTCGCCATTATCATATCGCTTAACCAAAGTGGTGCAACACCCATTGCAACAATAGGGATTAACAATAGTAAAATACCTGTTTTTTCAAACCACGTTGCTTTTGGTAAATCTTTAAATTCTTCATTTGCTAGTGGCCCCATCATAATTTTACCAACCAATCTAAGTATATAAACAGCTGTTACAACTATTGATGACACTGCTAAAATTGTTAATACTCTATGAAACATATCAGGGTTTTGAAAAGCACCTACAAAAATATTCATTTCAGCAACAAAACCACTAAAACCAGGTAAACCTAAATAAGCCAAACCCGTAATTACATAAATGGCGCCTATAAAAGGTAAAACTTTCATTAACCCACCAAGTTTGTTAATATCTCTAGTATGCGTTCTTCCGTAAATCATTCCAATTAAGGCGAAAAACATTGCTGTTAATAATCCGTGTGATAAAGATTGAATGATTGCTCCATTCCAAGCTATTTTATTTAGTGTTAATAATGCGAACAATACTAAACCTAAGTGACTAACAGATGCATATGCATTTATATATTTTAAATCCGTTTGTCTAATTGCTCCAAAAGCTCCATAAACTACACCAATTGCAGCTAAAATGATAAAGAACCAAGACCAATGAACTGCTCCTGCAGGTAATAAGAACATTGCAATTCTAAATACACCATATCCACCTAATTTCATTAAAACACCAGCGTGTAACATTGATACTGCTGTTGGCGCCGAAGCGTGACCATCAGGTGACCAAGTGTGAAAAGGAAATAAAGCTCCAAGTACTGCAAAACCAATAAAAGTTAAAGGAAAAAACAATTTTTGTGCTTCAATAGGTATATTTACTTGTGCAATTTCTAAAATATTAAAAGTTAAAGCTCCACCATCAGCATTTGAATTGAAGTAAATTCCTAAAACTCCAACCAATAAAACTGCTGAAGCCCCCATTAACATTAACGTTAATTTCATTGCAGAATATTCTTTTGGACCACTTCCCCAAATACCAATTAATAAGTACATTGGAATTACCGCTATTTCATAAAACACAAACATGGTAAATAGATCAATTGAAATAAAGAACCCATAAACTCCTGTTGCTAATATTAAAAGTGATATAAAAAATTCTTTAGGTAAATCAGGCATTTTCCAAGAAATGAAAACACCAGCTAAAACCACTATTGCAGTTAGTGTTAATAGTGCAACAGAAATACCATCTACACCGATAGCATAATGAATGTTAAATTGTTCAAACCAAACAACATCTTTAGTAAAAACCATTATACCATCATTAATTGCTCTTTCTTTAAAATAAGCAAATACTAAGTTGATAGCCATTCCAAGTTGAACCATACTTCCAACCATTGAAACTAGTCTTGCCTGTTTTAAACCTTTTGTAAAAACTAAGGCTATGATTGTGAGAACAGGTACAACGACAAAGAGTGATAAAATATCCATATTAATTTGTTAGTTTGTCCATAAATAAATAAACACCATTGCTAAAATTACCACTCCGGCTATAAAGCTAAATGCGTAATCTTGAATTTTACCAGACTGCATTCCTTTTATTTTATTAGAAATTACAACTGTTTTATTCCCAATGCCTTCCATAGTTCCATCAACATATTTTTTGTCAAACCATGCAATTGGTGCTGCTATTAGATTAAATATTATTTTTTTTGTAACAAATAAATAAACCTCATCAATATAAAATTTATCATAAGTCCATTTGTAAAATACTCCAAATGCATTTGAAAATTTTTCAGCCAAATTGTTTTCTTTTTTATAGAAAACCCAAGCTAAAGCAATTCCAATTAACCCTACGCTAACAGCAACTGCAGCTAGAGGATAATTTAAGTGCGCATCAAAACCAGCTCTATCAGCAGAAACATATTTACTGAATGGTATAAAACCTCCAAATAAACTAATTAAGGCTAATATCATTAATGGTAAAGTCATTGATATTGGAGATTCGTGTGGTGCATGTTTGTATTTAGTATCTTTCCCCCAGAAAATCCCGAAGTACAATCTAAACATATAAAAAGCAGTTAAACCAGCTACTAAAACTCCACTAAAGTAAATTAATTTATTACTTTCAAAAGCAGCTACTAAAATTTCATCTTTACTAAAAAAACCTGAAGTTAAAGGGAAACCTGCAATTGCCAATGCAGCTATTAAAAATGTAATATTGGTAATAGGCATATACTTACGTAGGCCACCCATATCTTTTAAATAGTTGCTATGAACTGCATGTATAACTGAACCTGCTCCTAAGAATAATAACGCTTTAAACATCGCGTGAGTAAATAAATGGAACATAGAAGCCATATAACCTAAACCATCGTGTCCTTCGTATTTTGAAACACCTAAAGCTAACATCATATATCCAATTTGTGACATTGTTGAAAATGCCAACACACGTTTTATATCAGTTTGTGTTAATGCAATTATAGCTGCAAATAATGATGAAAATGCACCTACATATGCCACAACATTTAACGCGTAACCATCTTCAACAAAATAAAACATTGGAAAGAGTCGTGCTACTAAATATACACCTGCAACAACCATTGTTGCTGCGTGAATTAAAGCAGAAACAGGTGTTGGACCTTCCATTGCGTCAGGCAACCAAATATGTAATGGGAACATAGCAGATTTACCTGCACCACCCATAAACATAAGTATTAATGCCCAAGTAATTACAGATAATCCCATAAATGAAGTAGAAGCCCAATTTAAAACTAATTCTCCAGTTTCATGATTTACAGCATTTAATGTTTCAAAATCAAATGTTCCTGTATAAAATCCGATGATTAAAATTCCTATTAAGAAACCTAAATCAGCAAAACGAGTTACAATAAATGCTTTTTTTGCCGCAGATACTGCTGAAGGTTTTGTATAGTAATATCCAATTAATAAAAAAGATGATACACCTACTAATTCCCAAAAAATATAAATTTGGAAAAGGTTTGTTGCTAAAACTAACCCAAACATTGAGAATGAGAATAACGATAAGAACGCAAAAAAGCGTGTAAAGCCGTCATCGCCTTTCATATAGCCTCTACTATAAATATGTACCATTAATGATACTACTGAAACAACAATAAGCATCATTATAGATATTGGGTCAATTAATACACCCATATCTATTTTTAAAGTGTCGGTAAAGTTCATCCAAGTTGTTTTTTGAACAATTGCTTGGTAAACACCATCTACCTTACCGTGTACAAAAAAGTATTGGTAAGCAGTATAAAATGATAGTAAAGCAGAGGTTGATAAACCTGCAACACCAATGACTCCAGAAACAGCTGGTTTAATTTTTTGACTAAAAATTCCTAAGAGTAAAAATACTGCTAGAGGAATTAACGGAATTAATATTGTGTAAGTTATATCCATATTTTCTACTATTAATACTTCATAATTTCAGTGTCCTTAACCTCAACAGAAGCAATTTGTCTATAAAGGTTAATTATTATAGAAATAGCCAGTGCAGTTTCAGCAGCAGCTACAGCAATAATAAAAATTGAAAAGAAAACGCCTTGCAACATATCAGGGTATAAATACTTGTTGATAACAACAAAATTTATAACGGAGGCATTTAAGATTAATTCAACCGACATTAAAATTGAAATCAGGTTTTTTCTTGTTATAAATCCGTAAACCCCAATAAAAAATAGGATAGTGGTTACGGTTAATATTTCGTATATACTAATTCCAGCGATCATACTGTATCATTTTTTTTGTTGGTTAATTTTGTTCCTTTTGCTATTACAATTGCACCAATCATTGAAGCCAATAATAATATACTTATTACTTCAAAAGGTAAAATAAATCCGCCAGCTTCATAACTTAAAAGTCCAAATCCAATATCTTCTGTAGTAGTGGTTGTATAATTTTCAACAACAATAAATTCATGAGAATAAATAGTTGTTAAAAACACACCTAGTCCAATTAAACTAGCTAAACCTACCAAAATTCTTTTAGAAACTTTCGCAAGTTCTAATTCCATTTCTATATGATGTACTAGCATTACTGAAAATATAAGTAATACAATTACACCACCCGCATATACTGTAAGCTGAATAGCTGCAAGAAAGTTATAATCTATTAAAAAATAAATACCAGATATTCCAATAAGTACAAATAATAAATAAATTACTGATCGAAGCATTTTTTTGCTTGAAACAGAAGCAATTGCAAAAACAATTATAACAAGTGCTAAAATGTAAAATATAATTTTTTCCATATCTCTAGTCTTCTATTCCTGCTTTAACTTTTGATTCAGGTTTGTTTAAAACTTTTGTTAAGTAACTTCTATCGTACACAGAATTTTCAAAATTCTGAGCCCAAACAATTGCGTCAGTAGGGCAAGCTTCAATACATAAACCACACATAGTACACATTCCTAAATGGTAAATATGTTGGTCTATCATTTTTTTCTTTTTCCCTGTTTCAGCATCTATTTGTCTGTCCCAAATAATTTCAATACTTCCGTTTGGACAAGCCAACTCACATTTTTGACAACCTGTACAACGGTGTTCGTTACTTTCATCGTGAGGCATTACTACTTCACCACGAAAACGTTCAAACATTTTTAAAGTCTCTCTATTGTCAGGGTATTGTTGTGTAATAGCTCCTTTTCTTGAGGTTAAAAAGTACTTTCCAGTAACACTCATACCAGTAAGTAACGTTTTTATCCCTTTTGCTATATCTCCAAAATAACTCATAATTTCTAAAATTGAATTGTTAAGTTAAGCCATACTATTAGTGCCATTAAAACAAGGTTTAATAAGTTTAAAGGCAGTAAATATTTCCATTCTAACGTCAATAATTGGTCAATTCTTAATCTAGGGAAAGTCCATCTAAACCACATCATTAAAAATACGATTATCAACGTTTTTCCTAAAAACCAAACAACACCAAGCAACGGAATAGATTCTGTGATGCCAAATGGAGATAACCAAGCTCCAAAAAATACAGTAGTTGCTATTGCTGCTATAATAAACATGTTTATAAATTCAGCTAAAAAGAAGTAGGCAAATTTCATTCCTGAGTATTCAGTATGAAAACCAGCTCCTAATTCTGATTCAGCTTCCACTAAATCAAAAGGTGCTCTATTCGTTTCTGCAGTTCCAGCAATCATATAAATCATAAATGCAATTACCGCAGGAATATGACCTTGAACAATTAGCCACCCATTTTTTTGAACTTCAACAATTTCTGAAAGTTGTAAAGAACCTGTAATTAATATCATTGTTAATAATGATAAACCTACTGAAAGTTCGTAACTAATAGTTTGAACACCACTACGCATTGCTCCAATTAAAGCAAATTTATTGTTGCTACTCCAACCTCCTAATAAAATTCCAATAACTCCAATGGATGATATTGCTATTAAAAACAAAATTCCAATATTTATATCAAATGCTTGAAATTCTTGTGTGAAAGGAAAAACAGCCAAAGCCATTAATGCAGAAACAATAACAAAGTAAGGTGCTAAATTGTATAAAAATTTATCAGCTTTTACGGTTCCCGTTAATTCTTTTGAAACTAATTTTAAGGCATCTGCCATTGTTTGTAACAATCCCCACCATCCAACTCTGTTTGGTCCAATACGTAATTGAAACCAAGCTGCTACTTTTCTTTCTAATAGAACTAGGTACAAACCAGCTACGGCAAAAATCGCTAAATATACTACAGCAATTAATACCATTTCTGTTATACTAGCTACACCTTCTGGCATAATGCTAAAAAGCCAATTGTGAATGTTTTTTGTAATACTTAATGTTATATTCATTGTATTATTTTTATCTGTCAATATCTGGTACTACAATATCTAAAGTTGCCATAGACGCAACCAAATCTCCAATTTTACCACCAACTGCTATATGATTTAGCAAGGATAAATTTGAAAAACCTGGAGAACGGAATTTTAATCTGTACGGATTTTTTGTACCAGTACTTATAACATACACTCCTAATTCACCACGTGCGGTTTCTACTTTTTGATAAAACTCTCCTTTTGGTAATTTAATAACTGCATTTGTAGCTACTTGAACGTCTCCTTCAGGAATGTTATCAATCAATTGTTCAATAATAGACATTGATTCCCACATTTCTTGAATTCGAACCTCGTAACGCGCTAAACTATCTCCTTCAGTTCTTAAAACTTCTTTAAATGTTACTTTATCTAAAGCACTATACGGATGATGTTTTCTAACATCACAAGAGTAACCTGATCCACGACCAACTGGGCCAGAGGCACCAAATGAAATTGCATCTTCTTTTGTTAAAATACCAACACCTTTCATTCTTTTTTGAAAAATCACATTCCCCGTTAAAAGTCTGTCGTATTCTGGTAATTTTGTTTTGAAATGAGCAATAAACTCTTTTGTTCTTTTCACAAAATTAGGATGAATATCAAACATTAAACCACCTGGAATGTTATAGTTCATTGTTAAACGAGCACCACAAGTTTCTTCAAAAATATCGTTGATTAATTCACGATCTCTAAATCCGTAGAAGTAAGTTGTTAATGCACCAACATCCATTCCCATAACTCCCCACCAAAGTGTATGTGAAGCAATTCTGGTTAACTCACCAATAATGGTTCTAATTACTTTAACTCTTTCAGGAATTTCTAATTGAAGTGCATTTTCTACAGTTAAACAAACAGCTTCATTATTTATGTGCGAGGATAAATAATCCATTCTATCAGTTAAATGAACTATTTGCTGATAACTGTCTCGTTCACACATTTTTTCGATAGAACGATGAATATATCCTAAATCTGGTTCAACTTTTTTAATTATCTCACCGTCAATTGTTAATAGCAAACGTAAAACACCATGCGTTGCAGGGTGTTGAGGTCCCATATTAATGAAATAATCTTCAGATTTTAAATTACTTGTTGCAATATTTGTATCCATAATTACTTATTTGATAACCATATTAATTTCATCTACATAATCTTTTCTTAATGGAAATCCATCCCAATCTTCAGTTAAAAAGAGTCTTTTTAAATTTGGATGATTGTTGAATATTATTCCGAAGAAATCAAACACTTCACATTCATGAAAATCTGCTGTTAACCAAAGGTTTGAAACGGTATCAAGAGTTGGGTTTTCCCTATCTTCAGTTTGTACTTTTACAACAACAATATGCCTATGAGTAGTAGATTCTAAATGGTATACAACACCTAATTCTTTACCCCAATCTACACCACTTAAGCAAAACAAGTAATCAAAACTAGTTTCACTATTGGTTTTTAATTGAGACATTAATTGGTGTAATTGTTCAGGTTGAACAGTTATATTTAAGAACTGAGAGCCTTCTTCCGTAAATTCTAATTCGGGAATCCAACTGCTTATTAAATTTTGTAATGCTTCGTTAGTCATAACTTTCAGTTTTATAGTCCTTCATCAAATCCATCAATTGGATTTTCTTTATGCTTCATATTTTCTGTACGAATTTTATCTTGAAGCATTAGCATACCTTCTAATAAAGCTTCAGGGCGAGGCGGACAACCTGGAACGTAAACGTCAACAGGAATTACGTGATCTGCACCTTTTACTACTGAATATGAATTGTAGAAGAACGGACCTCCAGATATTGCACAAGCACCCATTGCTATTACATATTTTGGTTCTGCCATTTGGTCGTATAAACGACGTAAAACTGGCGCCATTTTATTGACAATTGTTCCGGCAATAATAATTAAATCTGCCTGTCTAGGGGAAGGTCTTGCAACCTCAAATCCAAATCTTGAATAATCGTGTCGAGCAGCTCCTGTTTGCATCATTTCAATTGCGCAGCAACTAGTACCAAAATAAAGAGACCAAAGTGAATTTGATCTCCCCCAGTTAATCACTTTATCTAATGATGTAACAATAACATTTGCTCCATTTCCTGCAGGAATTACTTTCCCGGGGAAATCTGCTGGTACCTCAGGAATTGATTCCGTTGGTTCCATTTGACTTGTATAACGTTTTTTATCTAATCCCATTTTAATGCTCCTTTTTTCCAAGCGTATGCTAAGCCTACACCCAATATTGAAAGAAATATGATAACTTCAACAAAAGCAACTGTTCCTACTTCTTTAAAAACTACTGCCCAAGGAATTAGAAATGCTACTTCAATATCAAAAATTAAGAATAATATTGCAAACAAATAATATCCAACTTTAAATTGAACCCAAGTTGGGCCAATAGTTGTCATACCACTTTCATACGGCTCTCGCTTTTGTGGATTGTCTGATTTATGTGAAATTAAATTTGATAAAAAGTTTGCACCTGCAACTAAAATAACTCCGGCAAGTAGAAATACAATAATGGCTTCTGATCCCATTCTTAATACACTTTTTTTTATTAGATGGTAAAATTAAATGAATTCTATTAACTGTTAGCTGATATAAGTCAGCTAAAAATGTCACATTTATTACTTAACTTCATATGTTTCTCCTGCGAAAAATAAATCGTCAGTTTTTTTGAATTTTGAATTTGCTTTTACTTGTTTGGTTAAAGCGTCTTCACGTTCTTCAAGAGTAACATCATCAAAACTTCTAATAATTCCTGTTGCTACTGGATACTCTAATCTAACCAACATTTGGTGCATAGTTGGGTCTTTTTCTTTAGCATCGTGCACTAAAAGATCTTCTTGTGTAATGCCATTTTCTCCAATAGTTACAACTTCTAATTTTAAACCGTTAAGTACTAAACCTTTATCACGTTCTTTACCAAAAATCATTGGTTTCCCATGTTCTAAGAAAATTTGTTTATCTTCTTTTACATCTTTATTGGTGATGCTACTAAAACATCCATCATTAAAAATTACACAGTTTTGTAAAACCTCAACCAATGATGTTCCTTTAAATTTATGAGCATCAATTAAAATTTGTGTAATATCCTTTGGTACATTCCCTCCTATTCTACCAAAAAAACGTGCTCCAGCTCCTAATGCTAATTCTCCAGGAGTAAAAGGAGGCTGTGTGTTTCCATAAGGTGAAGATTTTGTTTTTTGCCCCACTAATGAAGTTGGAGAAAACTGACCTTTTGTTAAGCCATAAATTTCATTGTTAAATAAAATAATATTTAAATCTATATTTCTACGTAACACATGAATAAAGTGATTACCACCAATAGCCATTGCATCTCCATCACCAGTAGCAATCCAAACACTTAAGTTAGGGTTGGCTAACTTAACTCCAGATGCAATTCCTGGTGCTCTACCATGAATAGTATGCATTCCATAAGTATTCATATAATAAGGAAAACGAGATGAACACCCAATTCCTGAAACAAATACAACGTCTTCTCTTTTAACACCCATTTCTGGAAGTGCTTTTTGCATGGAACGTAAGATAACATAGTCATCACAACCAGGACACCATCTTACTTCTTGATCGCTTGTAAAATCTTTAAATGTATATTTTTGCTCTGTAATTGCTTCCATAATTAGTCTACTAATTTTTTAAATTCTGCTATTAGTTCATTGTTTCCGAAAGGTAATCCTTGGATTTTATTTTTTTGATAAAACTTAAATCCTTCAAAATTAATTCTCAAAATTTTAGCAAATTGACCATCATTCAATTCACAAACAATAATTTTTTTGAATCTTTTTAATAATTCTTCCGTGTTTTTCGGAAGGGGATTGATATAATTGAAATGTGCAAAACCAATTTTCGTATAACCTTCTCCATTTATTTGCTTAACCGCTGAATGCAAAGAACCATAAGTTCCTCCCCAACCAATTACTAATAAATCTCCTGAGTCAGCAAATTCTGTTTTAATCTCTGGAATATAATTTTTTACTCTTTCAATTTTTTCTGCTCTTGTCCTAGTCATTATTTCATGATTTTCAGGAGCTTGTGAAACATTACCGGTAAGGCTATCTTTTTCTAATCCCCCTACTCTATGTTCTAAACCAGCTGTTCCAGGAATTGCCCAATCGCGAGCTAATGTTTTTTCATCTCTATTATAAGGATGCCAGTTTTCAATAACTTCTTTCGTTTTTCTATGTTTAATTTCAGGTAAATCATCAACACTTTGTATTTTCCAAGGAGCCGATCCATTTGCAATATAACCATCCGTTAATAAAATTACAGGAGTCATATGCTCTAATGCCAATTTAGAAGCTTCAAACGCAAATCTAAAACAGTCTGCAGGTGTACTTGCTGCAATTACAATTACAGGGCTTTCACCATTTCTACCATACATTGCTTGTAACAAATCTGATTGTTCAGTTTTTGTTGGTAAACCTGTTGAAGGGCCTCCACGTTGAACATTTACAACAACCAAAGGTAATTCCATAATCATTGCTAAACCTAAAGCTTCACCTTTTAAAGCTAACCCTGGGCCTGAAGTTGTAGTAATAGCTAAATCACCTGCAAATGAAGCGCCTATAGCAGAAGCAATTCCTGCAATTTCATCTTCAGCTTGAAAAGCTTTTACTCCAAAATGTTTGTGTTTTACTAATTCATGTAAAATATCAGTTGCTGGAGTTATTGGGTATGAACCTAAAAATAATTCCAATCCTGATTTTTCAGCTGCTGCTAAAAATCCCCAAGCCGTAGCTGTGTTACCCATAATAACTCTATAGATCCCTGGGTTCATTTTTGCGGGAGAAATGGTATATGCATTAGGTATTAACTCTAATGTTTCTGCGAAATAATAACCAGCATTTAAAACTTTCGTATTCGCTTCAATTAAATTTGGTTTCGATTTGAATTTTTTATTAAAAAAATCTATAGTATATTGTCTATCTCTTCCATACATCCAATAAACCATCCCAAGGGCAAACATATTTTTACTTCGAGTGATAGATTTATTATCTAAACCTTCAACTTCTTTTAACGCTTCTTTTGTTAAGGAAGTCATATCAACTTGAATCACTCTATAATTTTCAAGACTATTATCTTCAAGTGGGTTTGTGGTGTATTGGGCTTTTTCTAAATTCTTTTTAGAGAAAGCATCGGTGTCAACAATAATTGTATGACCAGGTTTTAAGGCATATAAATTTGTTTTTAAACCAGCAGGATTCATTGCTACTAACAAGTCTAAATTATCACCAGGAGTGCTAATTTCAACACTACCAATATGAACTTGAAATCCTGAAACCCCATATAAACTACCTTGAGGAGCTCTAATTTCAGAAGGGTAGTTAGGAAATGTAGCTATATCATTACCAAACATTGCAGAAGTATCTGTAAATTGCGTGCCTGTTAATTGCATCCCATCACCTGAATCTCCTACAAATCTTATAACAACGGCTTCAATTACTTCTGGTTGGAGTGTTTCTTTAGTTGTAATCATAATATATGATAATTAAAAAAATTTATTTAAATTTATACAAATAATTCTACACAAAATTATTTAGCGTCAAATTTATATTTACTTTTTAGAATACTAAATGACTTTTGTCACATAAAATTGTTTAAATTTATTTAATTTTGTTCAATATTTAAAATCATTTATTAAAATTAATAATTATGGCTATTATAATAACAGACGAATGCATTAATTGTGATGCATGTATTTCAGAATGTCCAAACAATGCTATATACGAACCAGATTCAGAATGGGCGTACGCAGATGGAACTTCATTAAGCGGTACTGTAACTACACCTAGTGGTGAAGAAGTTGATGCTGATGAAATGCACGAAGCAAAATCTGATGAATTTTATTTCATTGTAACTGATAAATGTACAGAGTGTAAAGGTTTCCACGATGAGCCTCAATGTGCTTCTGTGTGTCCAGTTGATTGTTGTATTCTTGATGAAGACAATAAAGAAACTGAAGATCAATTAACAGCTAAAAAAGCTTGGTTACACGTTTAGTAATTTTCTGATAATTCAACATAAAAAAAGCATCTCAATTGAGATGCTTTTTTTATGTTGAATTAAAAAAAACGAAAAAAGCAGAAAATTGATTTTAAAAATTATTCAATCCTTTTTCCCGTATCTTTGCCAAAATCTTGTTTTAATCAACATCCATGCAATTTAAAGACTTACAATTAAATAAACCTATTTTAAGAGCAATCTCAGAAAAGAACTATGAGATAGCCACACCTGTTCAAGAACAAACTATTCCTTTCGTTTTAGCTAAAAAAGATGTGATTGCTTCTGCTCAAACTGGAACTGGAAAAACCGCTGCTTTTGCATTACCTATTTTACAATTATTGTTTGATAAACAAGATGCTGGTAAAAAAGCAAAAAAAATAAGAGCTTTGGTAGTAAGTCCAACTCGTGAATTAGCAATTCAAATTGAAGAAAGTTTTAAAGCATATGGAAAATACACTAAATTAAAAACTACTGTTTTATTTGGAGGTGCTTCCATAGAACCACAAAAAGATGTCTTAAAAAAAGGAGTGGATATTTTAATTGCAACACCTGGTAGATTGTTAGATTTACACAAACAAGAATGTGTGAATTTGAGCTTTATTGAAACATTGGTTTTAGATGAAGCCGATTTAATGTTGGATATGGGATTTATTGATGACATTAAGAAAATAGAGCGGTTATGCCCAAAAACCAAGCAAACATTATTATTTTCAGCAACAATGCCTGCAAAAGTAGTAGCATTAGCAAATACACTATTAAATAATCCTGAAACTATTGATGTAACTCCAGAATCTTCTACTGCTGAAACTGTAAATCAAGCTTTGTATTATGTTCCAAAAACTAAAAAAATGGAATTGTGCTTACACTTGTTAAGAAATACAATTAAGGGAGATATTCTTATTTTTAGACGTACTAAATTTGGCGTTGATAAGTTGGAAAAAATGCTTCGTAAAAATGGATATAAAGTAGATAGTATTCATGGCGATAAATTACAAAAAGACAGAGAAGAAGCCCTCAATAAATTTAAAGATAAACAAATTAATATTTTAATTGCTACTGATGTAGCTTCACGAGGAATTGACATTAGCAATTTAGATGCTGTTATTAATTTTGACATTCCTAATATTCCTGAAACTTATATTCACCGAATTGGCAGAACTGGTAGAGCTGGTTTAACTGGGAACTCCTATTCTTTTTGTGCTGCAGATGAAAAAATATATATTGATTCCATCCAAAAATTAATAGATACAAAGATTCCTGTTGAAAAAGAGCATCCTTATCCATTAGATCCAAATGCCAAACCGGAAGTGTATTTTAATAAGGAAGCTGGCCCTAAGAAAAATAGAAAATCTGCAGGTTCTAAAAAAAATAAAAAACGTTGGTATTAAGATTTTACTTAATACCAACAACTTTAGTTATAATTTTAATATTTATCGTATTCTCGGATTAAAATCATTTGGAGCATTTTGTGGTGAATTCGGATTTGTAATTAAGCTATTTGAAGCATCTGAATAAATTGTCCATTCGTTAACGGTAAATATTGTATTTGGTTCTAAAACAGTTAAATTTCTAACTGCTCTTCCATCTAAATATTCCCAATTGGTACCATTTCCATCTTCACCAATAACACCAAAAATATCTATAACTGCTCCCGTGTTGTCAACCAATTCATAAACATCATCTCCATTTCCTGAAATGTATGTTGATTCTATCGTTGGAGTATCATTAAAAATAGCAGCATATCCAGTATTTGCAATAATTACAAAACCTCCTATTGGAATTATAATTCCATTTAATTCTATTGGTGAACTTGAAACTGTGGTAGCTCCATTTACATATTTATTCAATTTCCAACCTGTTAAATTTATTTCTGTGTCACCTGCATTATACAATTCTACAAAACGTGCAGATACTTCATTTTTTGGATCAGCCACTTCAGTTATCATAAGTTTAGGAATAATTATTGGGCAGACTTCAAAGGGCTCTATAAATTGAACATCCTCAAGAGTTCTAATCTCTAAATAATCACTTAAAACTCCCGTTATTTTACCGTGCCCTTCTGGAAATAATTCGTTCACAAAAGTTGCATCACCACTAGTAAATACTGACACTTTTGTAGATTCTCCACAAGTTTCAAGTGTTCTTGTTCCATCATCATCACCCGTAAAAAAAGCAAATGCCTTTCCTAATTCGTTTTTAACTAATTGCACATTTAAAACACTTACCAATGTGTTTTCATAATTTGAATTTAGAACTTCTGAAATTAAAACCGCTGTTGGAATAATTTCAAAATTTTCACCACTATTATAAATAAAACGTCCTATTTCTGAAGCATCAATTTTTGTGGTTTTATTGCCATTTGGAAACCCAACAGTTAAAATTCCATCATTTTCTGTCATATATAGTTGATCCAGTTTTACAAAAACTTTATCTCCTACATTATAATCTTCAAAAATTGCATCATTTTCAATCAAAATCTGGATTCCTGCAGTTGGGTTTTCAATGGCATCTTGAATGACTAATTTTTCTTTAAAATTCCCATCTTCATCACTTGAAACAACATATCCTTCTACAATGTAATTATTGCCAACTCCAAATTCAACCATAGTTCCTTCATACAAATTTCTAACATCTGAAAGTGTAATAGTTGGTGTTAATGCACTGGAATAACCACAACGTCCTTCAGTGAATTTTACATCATCTGTATCTCGCAAATACAACTGAAAATCATCATAAAAATTTCCAAAAACAGCTACAACACTTCCTTTTCCTTCTGGCAGTAATTGATTTTTAAATTTTGAAAACCCGCTATTTCTAATAATAACTTCATCAACCAAATTACAACTGTTATTAAAGTTTTCTAACACTCGATTTACCGTTGTTGTATTATCAATATTTGCATATGACAAGCCTAAATCAGTTGTTTTAAATTGTACATTTTCAATTTCAATTAACATTTCTAACATCGTTTCATTCAACTCTGAAATGGTTACTTTTTTAGGAATAATTTCAGCAACTTCACACGAACGAAACAGATGGTTTTTAACTTCAAAAGCTGAAATACGAGCCAATTCTCCACCAACAGCTTGCCCAATTTGTACACTTCCAAAACTATAACCAACCGCCAAACCTTTCAGCTTTATATAAATTTTCCGCCCAACATCATATTTTGTGTACATATTGGTTTCATCAATAGAAATTTTAATTGCTGAAGTTGGGTTTTCAGGTTTATCTTGTATGGAAAGTGTTTTATAAATATTACCCGATTTATCGCTTGAAACCACATAACCTTCAATAATTACATCGGTATCAATAACTGTTGCGCCACCAAAAGTGTACATATCTTTTACTTGTTGAATGGTGCTGGTTGCAGTAATTTCCGGTTCAACACAATCAACTGTTGGAGTTGAAAAATCTTGGTCTTTTACACAGCCCAAAAAGGTGTTAACCAATAGAAATAATCCTATTGTTTTTTTAATAATTTTATTGTTTTTCATAGCGTTTTTTTTTAAAATCTTACATATAAATTTAAATAGAATGAAGTATTGTTTCCGTACCAATATTTTGGTCCGAAAATGGGTTTATTTAATTGTTTGTCTTGCTTTAATTCAGGATAATTTGCATTTCTGGATTGTTCAAAACCACCTGTTTTAAAAAGTTCTCCCAACACATTATTAATCCCCAGAAAAAAACCAGCATAATTATGATTTATTAACCACGATTTTCCACCTACAAGATTGACTAGAAAAGCATCATCAAATTTTTCTTGTGCTAACAATGAATTTACTTGCTCTTGAGTGACTTCAACTCCGGTTTCATCATCTACAAATGGCACACCATCCGAATCTGTATAAAAATTATCAGTTCGTAATAATGGGGAAATGTCTAAATAATTATTTGATAAAAAATTAGTGCTTGCCTGAAACCACCAAAAATTTGGATCGCGATATTCAAAACCTAAAGAATAAGCTCTTTGTGGAGTTCCTGAAATGCGATAATCTTTTAAATAGGCAGTTCCGAAATTGCTATCTTCATCTGTAAAACTTTCAGATTGTAGATACAATTGCGGATTATTATCATACGTAAATTGCCCAAAACCTCCTGCTCCTAATAATTTAATAGATGAAGTAACTTGGTATTCAAAACTTAGTTCTGCGCCAATATTCTTTTTATCAACGCCCGTTATAATTTCATTTACAAAATCGGCTTGATCACCTAATAATCCTTCCGCAAAAAAGAACGAAGTTTCAATAGCATCGTTAAATTTGGTGTAATAAGCAGTAATTCTTGATTGAAATTTTGAAGACCTAAAAATATAACTTATATCACCCGTCATTATTTTTTCGCTTGTTAAATCTGGTGTTATATTATTGTTTACTCTTGAATTTGAAAAAGCAGTTCTAATTGTTGGAGCATTTGAAATAAAAGCACCATTCATAGTTACTAAATGTCTACCCGTAAACTTATAGGTGAAACCACTTTTTACACTAAAATCTGAAAATGATAATTTTTCACTTTTCCCAAAAGAATTAGTTGAATAGGT
The DNA here is from genome assembly GCF_937891065.1 of uncultured Lutibacter sp. Classification (GTDB taxonomy): domain Bacteria; phylum Bacteroidota; class Bacteroidia; order Flavobacteriales; family Flavobacteriaceae; genus Lutibacter. The sequence continues at coordinate 17,033 of NZ_CALAEQ010000004.1, forward strand.
GCCGTTTTGATACAAACCATCTCGTTGATAATTGGTAGCTTTAAAATTTAATCCAACAAAGTAATCCAACTTTCTTTTGGTGAATTGCAATTGAGCAAAAGCGCTTGCAACAGAAGATTTGATGTTATAATTATATTGAAATTTATCATTTATCCCTACCACTCTATTTGGATTATTTAAATCATTTTGTTGTTCATTTCCTTCAGCATATTGATCTAAATCTACAAAGCCATTTCCACCTAATAAATCTAACATATTCCCATAATTTTCTGAAGTTAAATTTCGAAAAGAAACACCAGCATTTAAATTTATATTTTTGCTTAGAGTTGAGTTATAAATTGAATTGAAAGTAATTTGGGTATCGTCGACTCTGTCTTCATATAAATAATATAAGGAATTCCCATTATTGGCATTCACCTCATACAATTCACTCCAATTTAATTGTCCATTTTCTAAAAACTCCTGTTCCGCTAAATATGCATTAGCATAATCCAAATTATCATCAAAACGTAGATAACTACTTGGTAAATATTTCCAATAGGTTGGATCTGGATTTGGAGCATTAAAATACCCTAAACGACTATTCCCAATATGTCCAAACTGATAAGCTACTGTTGTTTTTAATGAAGTATTTTCTTTTGTGTAAAAATGACTCAACATTACAACTGGCTCTAGAATTTCTTTCATTCTCGAATTTCGTTTCTCACCTTCTTGTTCTCCCCAATAAGAGTTGTATTTATATCCTTTTAAATCGTACACTTCTTGTGTATTTGGAGATGATTTTCCTCTTCTATTTGGTGCAACAAATGCCGTTAAATTTAAACTATGATTGTTATTTAATTTCTTTTCCACTGCTAAAAAACCTGCCCAAGCATTGTAAGAAGTTCCTTCTAAGTAACCTTCATTAGCTATTCTTCGTGAACCTGAAATAACAAAAGCCCAATTATTTTTATTCAATCCCGTGGCATAGGTTGCCATTACCCTCCCTGTATAACTTTTATTGGTTGCAGACAATGACACTTTTGAAACTTTCTGATAATCTGAAGCTCTTGTGCTAAAATTAGTTGTCCCTAAAATTCCACCAAAAGTAATTTCTGAAGGTGCTAAACCGTTTGTAAAATCCTGATTCCTAAATGCGTCGTTCAAACCTCCCCAATCACTCCACTGTGGCCGTCCATCATACAATTTATTCATTTCAATCCCATTTATTGAAATGGTTCCGTAACTTGAATCATACCCACGAACTTTAAACCAAGCCTGACCAAAATTAAAAGCTGCAGCCTTTAAATATGTATCTTTTGAAGATTGGAACAACCCTGCAATATAATCAGAACTTCTGTCTCCATCATCTAGCAAATCATCATCAGATAAGGATATAATACTTGTTTCTTGCAGTTCAGATATGGAAGGATACAAAAAAACAGTACCTAAATCATAGGTTTTATTTTCAATGCACGTTATTGGAATTTTTTGTGAACTAAATCCTTCAAAAGTGATTTGAACAATTTGACTACCAATGGGGATTTTTTCAATATTAAATTCCCCATTAAGATTCGTTTCTCCAAAAATGGAAGTGTTTTTAATTTTAATTATAGCCCCTTTTAAATTCTTTTCTGAAGTAGCGTCAACTACTTTTCCTTTAAGTGAAGTTACTGTTTGTGAAGAAGCATTTATTGCACAGCATAGCCATACAACTGCTGTTAAAACAATTATTTTCATAGATTTTTTTTTAAAAGTACTGTTTTTTATAATAATTGTAGTAATCTAGAAACGATTTTGTTATTTAATATATATAATGGCTCAAATATTGTTAGTAAATTAGCAACTCTTAAAACTTATTATGAAACGTTATACTCTATTTTTTTTATTCCTATTTATAGCTTCAAATCTACTTTTTAGTCAAAAAAACTATCAAATTAAAACCATCGCATTTTACAATCTTGAAAACTTGTATGATACTATAAATGATCCCACAAAAAACGATGAAGCAAGCCCAATGATGGAAATTAAAGAAAATAGGACTGCCATTTATAAAGAAAAATTAAACAATATGGCAAAAGTGCTTTCAGAAATTGGCACTAAAGAAGCTAAAAACAGTCCCATAATTATAGGAGTTGCTGAAATTGAAAATAGAAAAGTTTTAGAAGACTTACTACAAACTAACTATTTAAAAGATAAACAATATGGTATTATTCATTATGATTCTCCAGATTTAAGAGGAATTGATGTTGCTTTATTATACCAAGAAAATCATTTTAAGCCAACTCATCACGAAGTTTTTGAGTTAAAGTTATGGGGTGAAAATGGCATGAGAATTTATACCCGAGATCAATTATTAGTTTCGGGATATATAGATGATGAATTGATTCATGTGATTGTAAATCACTGGCCTTCAAGAAGAGGTGGTGAAGAAAAAAGCAGGTCATTTAGAGAAAAAGCAGCGTATTTAAACACTCAAATTATTGAACAAATAAAATTGACCGATCCAAACCCAAAAATTATTATTATGGGTGATTTAAATGATGATCCAACAAATTCTAGTTTAAAAACTGTTTTAAAAACAAAAGCTATAAAAGCGAACGTAAAAGAAGGCGATATTTACAATCCAATGGAAGATATGTTTAGACGCGGGCAAAACACATTGGTATATAGAGATAATATAAATTTGTTTGATCAAATTATGTTTACTTCTCCATTGTTAACTACAACAAAAGATTATTCTACCTATAAAATGTACAAGACAAATGTTTTTAATCCTCAGTATTTAACCACACAAACTGGAAAATATAAAGGGTATCCATATAGAAGTTTTTCTGGAAGTAATTTTATTGGTGGTTACAGTGATCATTATCCTGTGTATATGTATTTGATAAAAGAAAATTAGATTATAATTAGCCTTACAAAATCTACACTTCGACAAGTTCAGTGTGACATTCCTTTATTCTTCTTCTATATCTTTTAATAAAAGTTGTAAAGAAGTGTATCCATTCCAATGGTTTTCATCAATATTAAAAACAGCTTTAAATGAATTTCCGTTTGCTGTAATTTGATGTTTTTCTCCCATACTAAAGCCTATAGCATTGTATGTTTTTTGGTCTGAACCTTGAAAAATATTTAATTTTAAATGTGTTTCGTCAGCTCCCACTTTTTTACCATAACCATTATCGCGTAAGCCACCAGACATAAATATTGGTTTCATATTTTGAGGTCCAAAAGGTTCTAATTGTTTTAATATTCTGAAAAATTTTGGTGTTACTTCATCTAAATTGATTTCTGAATCTATTGAAATTTCTGGAGTTCTGAGTTCTTCAGGCAATGTATTTTTTACAACTTCTTCAAACTTTGCTTTAAAGTTTTCATAATTTGAAGGTTCTAGCGTTAAACCAGCAGCATATTTATGTCCACCAAATTGCTCAATAAACTCTGAACATTGTTCTAATGCATTATACACATCAAACCCTTTTACTGAACGTGCCGAAGCGGCTAACTTATCACCGCTTTTTGTAAAAACTAATGTTGGACGATAGTAGGTTTCTATCAGCCTAGAAGCCACAATACCAATAACACCTTTATGCCAATTTTCAGCATAAACAACCGTTGAAAAAGTTTGCTCTTCACTATTGTCTGTAATTTGTTGTAAAGCTTCATTTGTAATTGTTTTATCTAATTCTTTTCTGTCTGTATTATTCTTTTCAATTTCTGACGCAAATTTTACAGCGGTATCAAAATCCATTTCAGTTAATAGTTCAACAGCATAATTTCCATGTTTAATTCTTCCTGCAGCATTAATTCTTGGAGCAATTATAAAAACAACATCTGTAATAGTAAATTCCTCTTTTTTAACTTGCTGAATCATGGCTTTAATACCTGTTCTTGGATTTTGATTGATTACTTGCAATCCGAAATACGCTAAAATCCTGTTTTCACCAGTTATTGGAACAATATCAGCGGCAATTGCAGTGGCTACCAAATCTAAATATTCAACTAAATCATCAATAGTTTTACCTTGGTTACTTGCCAATGCTTGCACTAATTTAAACCCTACTCCACAACCACATAATTCTTTATATGGATATTCACAATCTTCTTGTTTTGGGTCTAAAACAGCAACAGCATTTGGAATTTTATCTCCAGGTCGGTGATGATCACAAATAATAAAATCGATGCCTTTTTCTTTGGCGTAATTTACTTGGTCAATGGCTTTAATTCCACAGTCTAAAGCAATAATTAGTGTAATTCCATTGTCTTCAGCATAATCTATCCCTTGAAAAGAAATACCGTAACCTTCAGCATATCTATCAGGAATATAAGTGGCAACATTTGGGTGAATTGTTTTTAAGTAAGATGAAACTAATGAAACCGAAGTAGTTCCGTCAACATCATAATCACCATAAATTAATATATTTTCACCTTCTGAAATTGCTTTTTCAATTCTGGAAACAGCACAATCCATATCTTTCATTAGATATGGATTGTGTAAATTATTTAAGTTTGGGCGAAAAAAATCTTTGGCTTGTTCAAAAGTTTCAATTCCACGATTCACTAACAATTTAGCAATGGTGTTTTCAACTCCTAATTCTTGTGCCAATTTTGAAGTTATTTGAGGATTTATTTCGGATTTTAATGTCCAGCGCATAGCATTGCTTTTTCCTCAAAAATAGGTAAAATATTTTATTGTTCTATGTAAACTATTTCATGTGAAATGTCAGAAAATTTACGAAACATTTCAAAAACACCACAGTATCTATCTACAGATAAATTTACGGCTTTTTCAATTTTATCTTTTTGGAAATCGGTTCCATAAAAATTATAAATAACTTTAACTTTATCGTAAAGTTTTGGGTGTTCATCGGTTAAATCCCCTTCAACTTCAACCTTCAATTCGGCTACTTCAGCACGCATTTTTTTAAGTAATGAAATTACATCCATAGAAGTACAACCTGCCAAAGCTGATAACATCATTGCTTTTGGACGCAACCCTTTTCCTTGTCCACCAACTTCAGGCGCTGCATCAATCATTATATTCCCTTCTGGAGCAACAGATTCAAATAACATTTGCCCTTTCCAGTTAACTTCAATTTTATTTGTCATAATTTTATTTTTATTTCAACTACAAATTTAAAATAATTTAAATCGATAGAACGTAACATTATTCACAAAAAAACAACTTATAGTTAAAAGGTCGTTTTTTCTTAAAAAGTATCAGGATAATTAACAATTAAATAGTCTTAATTCTTTTTTAGATTTAGTATATTCGATAACTAATTAAAATTGTAAAACTATGAAAGAATTATTTGCCGAAATGTCATCCTTTGAACAAGCCTATTGGATTATAGCTTTAGTTGGCTCTGCTATATTTCTTGTTATTTTTCTATTAACTTTTATTGGCGGTGGAGATGCAGATATGGATGCTGATGCTTCGGATTTTGAAGTTGATGATGGAGGTGTAGGATTTCAATTTTTTACTTTTAAGGGAATTATTGCTTTTTTTACCATTTTTGGTTGGTCAGGAATTACCTGCTTAAATAATGGTTTAACAACAACTTCTACCTTAATTATATCTACAATTTCTGGGATAGTAATGATGATACTGACATCCTCATTATTTTATTGGATGCATAAATTAGCTGAATCAGGTACGTTAAAAATGAAAAATGCCATTGGTGTTATTTGTGAAGTTTATTTACCAATTGGAGCAAAACGCTCTAAAATGGGGAAAGTACAAATAAAAGTTCAAGGTAGTTTACGCGAACTTGAAGCAATTACTGATGAACTAGAAGATTTAAAAACGGGCATGATGGTTAAAGTAACCAAAATTGTAAGTGCCGAAATATTACTTGTTGAAAAATTATCTAAATAAAAATAACTATGAATTTAACATCACTTTTTTTACCTCTGCAATCTGGAGTAACAGCTGTTTATTTAATTGGAGCAGTTGCTTTTATATTTGTTGTATTTTTCTTTTCAATGATAAGAAGGTACAAGCGTTGTCCGTCTGACAGAATATTAGTCGTTTATGGAAAAACTGGAGGAGGTCTATCCGCTAAATGTATTCACGGTGGTGCCTCATTTATTTGGCCAATAATTCAAGATTATGAATTTTTGGATTTAACACCAATGTCTATTGAAGTAAACTTAACAAATGCTTTAAGTAAACAAAATATTCGTGTAAACGTACCTTCACGTTTTACAATTGGTATTTCAACTGAACCAAGTGTTATGCAAAACGCCGCTGAACGTTTATTAGGTTTACAATTAGATGCTGTTCAAGATTTAGCTCAAGAAATTATTTTCGGACAGTTGCGTTTAGTTGTAGCATCGATGGATATTGAAGAAATTAATTCTGATAGAGATCAATTTTTATCTCATATTACACATAGTGTTGAAGCCGAATTAAAAAAAGTAGGTTTAAAATTAATCAACGTAAATATTACAGATATTCATGATGAATCTGGCTATATTGAAGCATTAGGGAAAGAAGCTGCTGCAAAAGCTATTAATGAAGCGAAGGTTTCAGTAGCGCAAAAAGTTAGAGATGGATCTATTGGTGAAGCGAACGCAATGCAAGATCAACGTATTCAGGTGGCTGCAGCAAATGCAAAAGCTGTGCACGGTGAAAATACAGCGAAAGTACAAGTTGCAAATTCTAACGCAGACAGGAGATCACGTGAAGCTGAAGCTGAAAAAATAGCAAATGCTTCAGAAAAAGTACAAGCAGCAAAAGCATTAGAAGAAGCGTATGCAGCTGAACAAATTGCGGAAGATGCAAGAGCAAAACGTAAAGAAGCCGAGCAAGGTGCTGATATTATAGTTCCTGCTCAAATAGATAAAAGAAAAATTGAAATTGATGCAGAAGCTCAAGCTGAACAAATTAGAAGAATTGCAAAAGGTGAAGCCGATGCTATTTTCATGAAAAAAGAAGCAGAAGCAAAAGGTATGTATGAAATACTAACCAAACAAGCCTTAGGTTTAGAACAAATTGTAAAAGCTGCTGGAGACAATGCTAAAGATGCTGTGTTATTATTAGTTGCAGATAAATTACCTGAATTAGTAAAAACACAAGCTGAAGCTATTAAAAACATTAAAATTGATAAAATTACTGTTTGGGAAAATGGTGGTGGTAAAGATGGGAAAACATCAACATCTAACTTTATATCTGGAATGTATAAAGCCGTTCCTCCTTTACAAGAAATGTTTAATATGGCTGGTATGCAATTACCAAACTATTTAAAAGGAGAAGCTGTTGAAGATTCAAAAAAAGAAGACGTTTCTGATATTTCAGAAGATAACAACGCTTAAAAATTTCTAAAATATTCTTAATTATACTCTAGCCCTAATGAATTAGGGTTAGAGATTCTAAAACTACGTTTAATAAATGAGTTCAGGAGCTGGTCACATTATGGACATGATGAATCGGATAAGGCAAAACGCTGCTTTAAAAGTTTCACGTAGAAATAAGTTTAAAGGCGGAAATAAATATTCAAACACAGTTGTTAAAACTGAATATAATTTTCCTGAAGTGTCAAATTCTGAATTAGAAATTATAAAAACCAAAATTAGAGAAGAAGCTTCAAAAGAGAACAAAAAACAACGAATCTATCTAATTTTATTTGCTGTTGTAGTTTTAGTTGTCTTTTTAATTTTTAATTACTTTAAAAGTTGATTTACAATTTATATCGCATAAAAAAAGCAACTCAATTGAGTTGCTTTTTTTCTATATAGTTAAATTTTTAATCATTCAATTTTAAAACAGCCATAAACGCTTCTTGTGGAATTTCTACGTTTCCAACTTGACGCATACGTTTTTTACCTTTCTTTTGTTTTTCTAATAACTTACGTTTACGAGAAATATCACCTCCATAACATTTTGCTGTTACATCTTTTCTAAGTGCTTTAATAGTTTCACGCGAAATAATTTTAGCGCCAATTGCTGCTTGAATTGGAATATCAAATTGTTGACGTGGTATTAATTGACGTAGTTTTTCACACATTTTTTTTCCAATGTTATAAGCATTGTCTGCATGAATTAAGGAAGAAAGAGCATCAACAGATGTACCGTTTAATAAAATATCAACTCTTACTAATTTTGATTCTTTCAATCCAATTGGATGATAATCAAATGAAGCATACCCTTTTGAAACTGTTTTTAAGCGATCGTAAAAATCGAAAACAATTTCAGCTAAAGGCATATCGAAAGTTAATTCAACACGTTCAGGTGTTAAGTAATTTTGATTTGTTATTTGCCCTCGTTTTTCAATACATAAACTCATTACAGGACCAACAAAGTCAGATTTTGTAATGATACTTGCTTTTATAAATGGCTCTTCAACACGATTTAATTTTGAAGGTTCTGGTAAATCAGAAGGGTTATTTACTAAAAGAGGAACTTCTGGATTTTTATTTGTAAATGCGTGATACGATACGTTTGGCACTGTGGTAATTACAGTCATATCAAACTCTCGTTCTAAGCGTTCTTGAATAATTTCTAAATGTAACATTCCTAAGAAACCACATCTGAACCCAAATCCTAACGCAGCCGAACTTTCAGGGATAAATACTAACGAAGCATCATTTAATTGTAATTTTTCCATGGAACTTCGAAGTTCTTCATACTCCTCAGTATCAACCGGATAAATACCAGCAAATACCATTGGTTTTACATCTTCAAAACCATCAATTCTTTCATGTGTTGGGTTTTCAACACCTGTAATAGTGTCACCCACTTTTATTTCACTCGCGGTTTTTACACCTGTAATTAAGTAACCAACATCACCCGCTTTTATACTTTGCTTAGCGACTTGTGTTAATTTTAATGTGCCAACCTCATCTGCATTATACATATTCCCCGTGGCCATAAACTTAACCCGTTGCCCTTTTTTAATTTCTCCGTTAAAAACTCTAAAATAAGTTTCTACACCTCTATATGAATTGTAAACAGAGTCAAAAATCAACGCTTGTAAAGGCGCGTTAACATCTCCTTTTGGAGCAGGTACTCTATCAATTATAGCTTTTAATATATTATCAACACCTAAGCCTGTTTTTCCACTCGCATGAATAATTTCCTCAGGCTTACAACCTAATAAAGCTACAATATCATCGGTAACTTCTTCTGGGTTAGCACTTGGTAAATCAACCTTATTTAAAATAGGTATAATTTCTAAATCGTGTTCTAATGCTAAATATAAATTTGAAATAGTTTGTGCTTGAATACTCTGAGCTGCATCAACAATTAATAAGGCACCTTCGCAAGCTGCAATAGATCTAGAAACTTCATAAGAAAAATCTACGTGACCAGGAGTATCAATTAAATTAAGAACATACTTTTCTCCTTCAAAAGTATAATCCATTTGTATAGCGTGACTTTTTATGGTGATTCCACGTTCACGTTCCAAGTCCATAGTATCCAATAACTGAGCTTGTTCTTCTCGTGCAGTTGTGGTTCCTGTAAAACTTAATAAACGATCGGCAAGTGTACTTTTCCCGTGATCAATGTGTGCAATAATGCAAAAATTTCTAATGTTTTTCATACTTCGTGTTCCTGTCTACAATATTTGCGCAAATATAACGAATTAAGCGCTTGATAATACACTCCATTTAAATGTTTGTTAGTCAACCCAATCAGCAACAAATAAATTGGTATCGTGTGTTCCGTTATTATTTCTGTTTGAAGAAAAAACTAATTTTTTACCATCATATGAAAACATTGGAAAAGCATCAAAAACACTATCATAAGTAATTTGTTCTAAACCAGTTCCATCCAAATTAATCATAAATAAATTGAAACTATGTTTTGATTTATGGTTTGAAGAAAATATTACTTTTTTTCCTGAAGGGTGAAAAAATGGCGCCCAGTTTGCATTTCCTAAATTGGTAATTTTGGTTAAATCACTTCCATCAACATTACAAACATACAATTCCATATTTGTTGGCTGAACCAATCCTTCAGCTAATAAATCTTTATATTCTTTTATTTCAGCTTCCGTTTTTGGACGTGATGAACGGAAAATTAATTTAGTTCCATCAGGCGAAAAGAAAGCTCCACCATCGTAACCCAATTCAAAAGTTACTTGTTTTACATCAGTGCCATCAATATTCATGGTGAACAATTCTAAATCTCCAGTTCTTGTTGAAGTAAACACAATTTTATCACCTTTTGGTGAAACTGTTGGTTCAGCATCATATCCATCTTCAAACGTTAATTGCTTTAACTGATTTCCTTTTGTATCAGCAACAAAAATATCATATCCTTCAAAAACAGGCCAAATATATTTATTGCCGTAATCTTCTTTTTTTGGCACTGGTGGGCACTCTATATTTGCTAAATGTGTTGATGAATAAATAATGGTTTCATTTCCGGGTAAAAAATAGCTACAAGTTGTACGGCCAGTTCCTGTACTCACCAATTGAGGTTTTTGTCCTTTACTTAAATCGTCTGTTATATTCATAGTAAAGATTTGGTCACAATTTAAACCCCAAACATTATTAGCTTGAAATACTAATTTCGTGTTATCAAAACTCCAATATGCTTCAGCATTGTCACCTCCAAAAGTTAATTGTATAATGTTTTTTAAATGCTTTTCTTGAGGGTAATGCAGTGTGTTTACAATTTTTGTAGCACCTGATTTACCATCGTAATTTGCACTTTTTTTAGAAGATTTACATCCAAAAAAAAGTACTGCAATACATATAATTGATAATTTTAGTTTCATAATATTTCAAGTTAGAATTCAAAAATACAATTTTTATAATTCAATTTAGAAATAATTTAAATTACGTAAATTTGCACACTAAAATTTAATAAATTGGTAAAAATAGGAGATATAGAATTGTGTGATTTTCCGTTGTTGTTAGCACCTATGGAAGATGTGAGTGATCCGCCGTTTAGAGCATTGTGCAAAGAACAAGGTGCAGACGTAGTTTATACTGAATTTATTTCTTCTGAAGGATTGATCCGTGATGCTGCAAAAAGTAGAAAAAAACTAGATATTTACGAAAAAGAACGTCCAGTTGGGATTCAAATTTTTGGTGCAAATTTAGAATCCATGTTAAGAACGGTTGAGATTGTTGAACAATCTAACCCTGATATTATTGATATTAATTTTGGTTGCCCTGTAAAAAAAGTGGTAAGTAAAGGTGCTGGTGCTGGTATTTTAAAAGACATCGATTTAATGGTGAAATTAACCGAAGCTATGGTTAAACACACCAACTTACCTATAACTGTTAAAACTCGGTTAGGTTGGGATGAAAGTTCTATTAAAATAGTTGAAGTTGCTGAACGATTACAAGATGTTGGCTGTAAAGCAATTTCAATTCATGGTCGTACACGTGCTCAAATGTATAAAGGTTCTGCTAATTGGGGCCCAATTGCTGATGTGAAAAATAATTCAAGAATGCATATTCCTGTTTTTGGAAACGGTGATGTAAATTCCCCAGAAAGAGCATTAGAAATGCGCGATATTTATGGATTAGATGGCGCTATGATTGGAAGATCAAGTATTGGAAATCCTTGGTTTTTTAAACAGGTAAAACACTTTTTTGAAACAGGTGAACATTTACCTGAAATTACAATTGCTGAACGTGTTGAAATGGCAAAACGCCATTTACAAATGGAAATTGATTGGAAAGAAGTAGAAATTGTTGGTGTAATGGAAATGCGTAGACATTATACTAATTATTTTAAAGGGATTCCAGATTTTAAACCTTATAGAATGAAAATGGTTACTTCAGATTCAGCCCAAGATGTCTATAATGTTTTTGATGAGGTTTTACAGAAATTTTCATAATTTCAAAAAAAATGAAAACGATTTTAATTCTTGTTTTTGCTGCTTTAGGGATGTATTCCTGTACTTCAAGAATAAATTCACAAAATACTTTAAAACCAATTAAAGTTATTAATTTAAATATTTCTGAGCCTTCAGGAATTACTTCATTTAATAATCATTTATATATTGTTAGTGATCAAAATGGAACTATTTACAAAACTTCTTTAGAAGGTGAAGTTCTTCAAAAAATAAAAACCAAATTTTCTGATTTAGAAGGTATAACTATTGAAACATCTACTCAGAATTTTTGGATTGTTGATGAATCAAAAAGAACATTAATCTCCTTAGATTCAACCGGAAATTTTCTTCAAAAAATGAAGATAAAAGGAAAGCAGCAACATAAAAATAGTGGATTAGAAGGTATTTGTTTTGTTGAAAGTGAAAACTCCTTTATTGTGCTCAATGAAAAACAACCCAAACAATTGTTAGAAGTAAATTTAAACGGTGAAATTACTAATAAAATAGCGTTCGGTTTTAGTAATGATGTTTCGGGAATTTGTTTTGACACTAAATCAACCACATTTTGGGTTGTAAGTGATGAATCTCAATCAATTTACAATACCACAATAAAAGGGAAATTAATAAAAAGCTACAAAATACCTGTTGATAAAGCTGAAGGAATTGTAATTCATAATGATACTATATTTGTTGTAAGTGATCGAAAAAACAAATTATATATTTTTAAAAAACCAGCGTAAGCTATTCAACCAATTTTTTTGAAATTCTACTACTTGCAATTTTTGAAGCTAAAAACCCTAATACAAGTATTGTAATAATTACAGTTATAATATTTAAAAAAGTTAATTCAACTGGGTAGGCTAAATGTTGAGTTATCATAAATAAATGATATTTTTTTTGAAGCAACACCAAACTAATCCCTATTGAAAGTCCAACAAATAAACCGAAAACAGAAAGCATAAAACCTTGCAAAATAAATACTTGCTTTATTTCTTTCATAGTTGCCCCAATACTATATAATGTTTTAAGATTGTCTCTTTTATCTAAAATCATCATAATTATGGCGCCAATAACATTAAATAAAGCAATAATTAATATCAATGTAAATATTAAGTAGGAAGCTAAATTTTCAGTATTTAACATTTTGTAAAAAACCGCATTCAATTGTTCTCTGGTTTCAATTTTAAATTGACTACCAAATTTATTTTTTAATTGATTAATTATTTCAGTTCGCTCTTTAAAGTTGGTAACTTTTATTTCAATTGCCGAAATTTGTTCAGGCGTATAACTCAATAACTCTTGGGCTAATTCTAATGAAATAAATGTAAATTTAGAATCGAGTTCGCCTACTAAAGCAAAAATACCTATTGGCTGTGTGTTTATTTTCTTAAATGCATTGTTAGGATTGGTAATATATCCTTTTCCTGCTTTGGGTACATAAATTTTTAAAGGTTCTAAAAAATCGAAAATACCTAAAGATAATTTGTTTGAAATTCCATTACCAATTACAACTCCTGAAGGTATTTTAGCATCTAGCCAAGTCCCTACATATACAGTTGTATCTATACTATTTACATTTGTGTAATGTGCATCAATACCTTTTATATAAGCAATATGTGTTTTTTCGTTGTATTCAAAAAAAGCGCGTTCTTCAATAACTTTAGAGTAAGAAGCTACACCGTTTTGGTTCTCTACTATTGTTTTAATATCCGTATTAAAATCAAACGATTTTCCTTTTTCAGAAGAAATTTTAATATCGGGATCAGCAGTATTTAAAAACCCAACACTAAAACTTCGTAAACCAGAAAATCCGGAGAGTACAATAAACAATGCTAAAGTTCCAATAATAACACCCAAAGTTGCAATACCTGTAATAATATTTATGGTGTTATTGCTACTTTTAGAAAATAAATAGCGTTTAGCTATGTATAAGGGAAAATTCAAATTAATTATCTGAAGGTTTATTTAAAATTTCAGGATTTTTAATTGGATTTCCTTTTTTACCTTTTAAAGCATTGTCAATATCTTCAATATAGTCTAAACTATCATCAATATAAAAAGAAAGTTCAGGCATACGTCTCAGCTGGTTTCTAGTACGTTTTGCCATTTCATATCTTATAGTTGAAGTATTTTGCTGAACACCTTTCAAAATTAATTGTCTATTTAACTGAGGAAAAACGCTTAAATATACTTTTGCCTGTGATAAATCTGAAGTAACTTGAACTTTGGTAACAGAAATAATAACCCCTTTCATTCCGTCTTGCGCAGCGTGTTGTAAAACATCAGCTAAGTCTTTTTGTAAAACACCTGCAATTTTCTTTTGTCTGTTTGTTTCCATAGTGCAAAGATAATAGTTTAAATGTACATAAATTTTGTTTTATTTTTCTTTGTTCTAAAATTATTTTGAAGCCATTTTAAATTCAGCAAACTTGTTTTTGTAATAATTTCAAAGATGAAAAAATAGAACCTATTTCTATTGCTCTAAAAGATTTAGAAAAATCGAATAAATTGATTTTAGTCTTTTTTTGAAAATCACATTATTAAGTTGAATAAATTAAAAGTGAAGGTGTAGAAACTTCATTTTTTGAAGTTAAAGAAGATAAAATTGAAACAAATTTATCACTATTTATAGAAATATTATTTTTTATTTAAAACTCCACATATAGAAATTCAATAATTTTACGTTAGGGAATGAACGCTTTGTTTGAGCTCTTTTTATAGATACCTTAAACTATAAAAAAGCGAGTAGTGAAAGCCCGAGTCATAGGGAAACGCCCTAATGTTAATTAATTTACAACACCACAAATTAAACAATGAAACAAATAAACCATTCAACAACTATTTGTATATTGCAACCACTTTAATAAAAATTACTTTTGGATACACAGTTTGAGAAATATCAGAAAAGAAGACTACGATCATCGTACTTGTCAGTAGTTATTAGCATTGGTTTGGTGCTGTTTTTAGTTGGTATTTTAGGCTTAATAGTTCTAAAAACTAATAGTATTACTGAACATTTTAAAGAAAAAGTTACCATCACTATATTTCTAAAAGACAATGCTAAAAATATTGATGTAGAAATTTTACAAGCTGAATTAAAAAGAGCTGAATACACAAAATCCGTAACTTATATTTCTAAGAAAGACGCCGCTAAAAAATACACGGAAGAAATTGGAGAAGATTTTGTAGAATTTTTAGGAGACAATCCATTAAAAAACGCAGTAGATATTTCTTTAAAATCAGAATTTGTAACGCCTGAAAAAATTGCCGAAATAGAACAAAATTTATTGATAAGAAGTATTGTTGCTGAGGTTACTTATGACAAACCTTTAATTGAATTATTAATAAAAAACATTAACCGTTTAAGCTTCTGGATGCTTTTATTCAGTTCGTTATTTACGCTTATTGCTATTGTTTTAATAAATAGTTCTATACGTCTTTCAATATATTCAAAAAGGTTTACCATTAAAACTATGCAAATGGTTGGTGCCACAAAAGGATTTATTAGAATGCCTTTTATTTGGAATAGTATTAAATTAGGAATAATTGGTTCTTTAGTGTCTATTGCAGGTTTAATTGCTTTTATAATGTATGTAGACAACACCATTCCTGAATTAGCAATGCTAGAAAATTATAAAATTCTTGGAGTTTTATTTGCTGCTATTATTGGTTTAGGTATACTAATTACATGGATTAGTACGTTTTTTGCAACACAACGTTTTTTAAATTTAAGAACAGACGAACTTTATTATTAATAAAATGAAAGAAAAAAACACAGAAAACAAACACCAATTTCTTTTTGGTAAAAAGAACTATACTATTATGTTAATTGGTTTAGTTTTTATTATTGTAGGATTTGTTTTAATGGCTGGAGGCGGAAGCGATAATCCTGAAATATTTAACGAAGAAATTTATAATTTTAGAAGAATACGTTTAGCACCCACATTAGTTCTTATTGGTTTAGGTATTGAGATTTATGCAATTATGGCAAAATCTAAAAAATAAGAATGAATTATCTTGAAGCAATTATTTTAGGAATTATTCAGGGATTGACTGAATTTTTACCTGTTTCTTCAAGTGGACATTTAGAACTTGCCAAAGTATTATTAGGAGATAATTCTATTCCTAAAGAAAGTTTAACTTTTACCGTAGTTGTACATTTTGCTACGGCTTTAAGCACAATAGTTATTTTTAAAGATGATATTTTTCAAATTATAAAAGGATTATTTCAATTTAAATGGAATGATGAATTTAAATTTTCTTTAAAAATTATTGCTTCAATGATTCCTGCGGTTGCGGTTGGTTTAATTTTTGAAAAACAATTTGAACAATTTTTTACTGGTGAAATATTATTGGTAGGTTTTATGCTGATTATTACATCATTACTTTTATTATTTGCTGATCGAGCAAAAAACACCACTCAAAAAGTTACTTTTTTTAGTGCATTTGTTATTGGTGTTTCTCAAGCTTTAGCAATTTTACCCGGTATTTCAAGATCTGGAGCTACAATTTCAACTTCGGTATTATTAGGTGTTGATAGAGTACAAGCTGCACGTTTTTCATTTTTAATGGTTGTTCCATTAATTTTTGGAAAAATTGGCAAAGATGTATTATCCGGCTCAATTAATTTTCAAAGTGCTCAAATTGGAGTTTTAGGAGTAGGCTTTTTAGCTTCACTTATTGCAGGCCTTTTTGCTTGTAAATGGATGATCGCTATTGTTAAAAAAAGTAAACTTTCCTATTTTGCTTTGTATTGCTTTATAGTTGGAGTTATAACAATTGCAGTTACAATAACTAATAAATAATGACAGAAGAAGATTTTAAAAACGGACAAGTTTTATTGATTGATAAACCATTAGAATGGACTTCCTTTCAAGTAGTGAATAAATTACGTTGGCATATTCGTCAAAAATTTGGAATTAAGAAAATTAAAGTCGGTCATGCTGGAACTTTAGATCCTTTAGCTACAGGTTTACTAATTATTTGCACAGGTAAATTTACCAAACAAATTAATGAATATCAAGGTCAGATAAAGGAATATACTGGTGAGTTTACCTTGGGTGCAACTACACCAAGTTACGATTTAGAAACAGAAGTGAATGCCTCTTTTCCAATTACACATATTACTTCAGCATTAATTCACAATACTACAAAACAATTTATTGGAGAAATAGATCAAATACCTCCTATTTTTTCAGCATTAAAAAAAGATGGAAAAAGATTGTATGAATTAGCTAGAGCTGGTGAAACTACTGAAATAAATTCGAGAAAAATTAATATTGCTGAATTTGAAATCACTAAAATAGATGTACCCAAAGTAAAATTCAGAGTAGTTTGTAGCAAAGGAACCTATATTCGTTCTTTAGCTTATGATTTTGGAATTGCCTTAAATTCAGGAGCTCATCTGTCTGAATTACGACGTACAAAAATTGGAAAATTTAGTGTTGATAACGCACTAGAACCTATAGCTTATATTGAAAAATATTTAAGCTAAGTTTCTTTTTTACTTCATAAATCTACCTAACCAACTGTCCATAATATTAATTTCCCAATTATACTTAAAATCAACTTTATTGGTAATCATATTATTAAAAACAATGGTCTTTTGAGAAACACCTTTAGCTTTCATCATTTTTTTGAATTCAATTAAATCTTTGTATTGTACAAATTCACCTTGTTTGTAACAAACATTCATTTTATCCATTAAAACGACTTCTAATGTTTTTTCTAGCTCTTGAATAAATGTAATTAATATGTTATGCGCCTCTAAACTTAAACTGTTTAAACTATCATCAACTGCTATAACAATAAAACGATCATATTCTAATTGGTAAGAACTTCTAATCAAAATCCCTTGATCGTCCCATTCTAGTAAAAACTCCTCAATCTTTTCTTTTATACCAGCTATTTCTTGAGGATAAAATTTTCTGCTTGATGGAAAAACCCATAATTTAGCTTCGTCTGGAAGTTGTTTAAAATCTATAATCATTACATTAATTTAGGGCGCAAAGGTATTTAATTTAATTGGACTATATATTAAGATACTTTTAGTAATTTCAAAAGGTCTTCTTGTGTGTTAGCTCCTTTATCTTTATTATACCAAATTTGTAATTTAGTTTTAAAATCTGCATCTAAACTACCATTCTGTTCTTTATAATCTAACACCATTTTTGTAGCTATTGATGGCCTTGGTCCCCAAGAATTTATTACTTTATTTTCGTTATCTAAAATAATAATTTTAGGAATTGATTTACTGCCATTCGTTAAATACTGATCCATTAATTCAGGATTCTCATCTCTAAGCACAATTTTTAAATCAATTTTAGCAGAAGCTTCACCAATTTTATTTAAAATTGGTACAATTTGAGCGGCATCTCCACACCAACCTTCAGCAATAACTAAAAAAGTGAAATCTTTTTTTAGACTATTAATAGAATTTTGCGTTTCTTCAGAAATTTTTAAGGTTTTATCAAGTCTATCCATTCTTTTATCATTCAAAATGCTATAATTAAATAGATCTTCTGTTTGTTCAAACCCTGTAGATTTTTCTTGAATTAATAGCTCTTTTATTAATTTTCTATAAGCTGAATATGCAATTGATTTTTCTAAACTTTTATTTATTAGGGTATTATCCATTTTTTTTTATTTACTTTTATGTTGAAATTTTTGACATATTGTAAGCAATATTCTTACAACATTAATTTTTTAAAATTTTTAGGACAAATTTAAAATTAGTTTTTGAATTACAAATGTAATGTTAGTTGCAAAAAAAAGATATATTTGTCTTTTAATCTCGAAAGTGTGATAAATGTCATTTTATAGGTTATTGTATAAAGTTACATTTGTTGCAATTATTTATTAACGTTAACAGTAAAACCATGAAAAAAACCAATTTAATTCTATCAATTTTAGTAGTTTTTGCATTTATTATTTTGTCTTGTAATGGCGCAAAAAAACAAGAAACTCAAGAAGTTAATAGTGAAGCTGTGACAGAAGATAGTGGGCAAGCATCAATTAAAGCAGTTGAAGGTGCTGACCCTAATGCATTACAAGTAGCAAAATCTTTAGATGATTTTACAACTTTAGTTGCGGCAATAGAAGCAGCTGGCGTTCAAAATTCATTGGTGAATGTAGGTCCTTTAACCGTATTTGCGCCAGTAAATGCAGCATTTGATAAGTTACCTGAAGGAACAGTTGAAACTTTATTAAAACCAGAAAATAAAAGTCAACTAGCTTTTATTTTAACAAACCATGTTGCTCCAGCAAACTATCCTGATACTCAGTTAGCAAAAGAAGCAAAAAAAGGACGCAAATTATATATGGCTTCTGGAAAATATTTAGTTGTTGAAAATAAAGAAGATGGAATTTATGTAGGAGGTACAAAAATATTAAAAACAGTAAAAGTTAGTAATGGTTGGATACACGTAATAGATAATGTGTTAGTACCTGCTGAATAATTTTAATAAAAAAACTACTTAAAAAGTTAGCTAAATATATTAAACAATAAACAAATGAAAGTAAAATTAGTTTTAATTGCATTAATTACCCTAATAGTTTCAAGCTGTGGAAGTGATGCGAAAAAATCAGAAAAAACGGCTGCACCAGCTGAAGTTAAAGAAGAAGTAGTTGAAGTTGATCCACTTCAAGACAAAGGTATTGGCAAAATAAAAAACATAGAATTAGGTGACATTGACGAAGCAATGGTTGCAGAAGGAGAAATAGTTTTTAAAGCAAAATGTTCTGCATGTCATAAAATAACAAAACGTTTTGTAGGACCTGGATTAGCTGGAGTTACTGAAAGACGTACACCAGAGTGGATTATGAATATGA
>NZ_CALAEQ010000005.1 GCF_937891065.1 uncultured Lutibacter sp.
TAAAATACTTAAATAATAGCTTCAAAATGTCTCTTCTGTTATAAAATAAACTGTATAATTTTTACAATTTTTTGTGAAACACAAGATTAAAACACATCACTTTTACTATAATTTAAATCAAAATTTATCATTTATTTCAAATAAACGGTAAGTTTTTATAAACAAATGGTAAATTGGTGTAATTTTAAAATGCGTTTATATTGAATAAACAGTACGATTTAACAACAAATGGTACGTTTTTGTAAACAAATGGTAAATAAGTTGTTTTTTTGAGTGTTTTATCGTTTTATATGCGTAAATTTACTTTAGTATTAAAAAAGACAATTCAATCTTAAATAAAAATAATTTTTTTTCTAACTAACATCTTACAACTTTAATGTTATGAAAAAATCACTTACTTTACTCGTGTTAATTTGTTGTTTTTCGGCAACAACCTATTCTTTAAATCATAATTTAGATTTAAACTTGATAGAATATTCAAAAATTACCTACTTAGGCAATAACGAATTTGATAAAACTTCAGATTCAGATGATTTAAGACCAAAATATAGAATTGGGTTTAATGCACCACAAATAGATCATCGTCAACTATTATTAACTATTGACCGAAATACAACTGATGGTGTTGATTGGGGATACGACGCACAATTATATCAATTATTAAATGATGATATGTTTTGGGTAATTGACAGTAAAAAATATGTGATTCAAGCAACAGATAGTATTTTTAATGGTAAAGAAATACCATTAGGAATTACTACAACCCAAGGAGGTTTAATTACCATTGGGATTGATGCACTTGAAAACCCTATTGAAGGGGTTAAAGTGTACTTAAAAGATAAGGAGCTAAATTTAATTTATAATATTGAAGAAGCTGATTACCAAATAACATTGCCTGCAGGAGAATATCTTAATAGATACGTTATTACTTTTGTAAGCGCCGAAACTATTTTAAATGACGATGTTATAGTTGTGGATGTAGATGCTGCAGATAATGATGAAAGTAACAATTCTCCATTTGATTTTAATTTAATGAATAACAACTCAAATAATGCATCAATAAAAGATCAAGTTTTAATGTATGTTGCAAATGGTAGCAATACATTAAATATTAAAAATAATCAATTAGTAAAAATTAATAACCTTGTTTTATACAATAGATTGGGGCAAGTAGCTCAAATGTGGGATCGTAATTTAAACTTAGAAAAAGTAAGCCTTTTACTAAATGTAAAAGAAGGAATATACATTATACAAGCAACTACAGAAATAGGGAATATTTCAAAGAGAATAGTAATAAGAAACATATAGTTAAGTTATTCATATAAAATACATTGCATTTTATTCTTTATAAACGACTTTTTGTCTATTAGGTATTACAATATTAGCAAAACATAAAATGTTTTACTAATATTGCAATACCCTTATAAACTAATGATGTATGTATTTTAAGCCCCAAACCTCAAGAATAATACTTTTTTGTGCATTATTTTTTGCGACTTTCACTACTTTTTCACAAACACCAATTTTATCTGAAAATTTTAATTCTCAACCAGGAATTTGGAATTCAGGAGGATTGGGATATGTTAGTAATGGAAATACAATTGAAGGATCCCATTCTTTAAGAATAATTAATGGGGAAACAGCAACATCTCCTGTATTTAATACAAATTTATATTCATCATTAACTCTTTCTTTTAGTTTTAGGCCTCAGCAAATGGAAGATGGAGATGAAATAATGGTTGAATTTTATGATGGAACTACTTGGATAGTTTTAGCTTCATACATTATTGATGGTGCAACTTACTCAAATGGGAATAATTATTTATTAAATACAACAACTATAAATAATCCACCAACTTCTTTCCCTGTAAATGCTCAACTAAGATTTACAACAGTTAGTCACTCTGGAAATTCATCGGATAGATTTTTTATTGATAGTATTCTTGTAGAAGGTTTTGTTACAGGTCCAGAAATAAATATTCAAGGAGGTTCGCCACTAATTGATATTTTGGATGGTAATACGGCTATATCAACAACTGATGATACAGATTTTGGAAGTATAGATGTTGCTTCAGGAAACAATGCAAATGTATTTACTATTGAAAATAATGGTACTTCAGATTTAACAATAACATCAGTTACAGGAGGTACAGCAGATTTTGTAATTACAGGAACTACTTCAGGTACAATTACTGCAGGAAACTCAATTACTTTTACAGTAACTTTTGATCCAACTACTGTAGGAACAAAAACAACTACTATTTCAATTGCAAATAATGATACAACAGGAGGAGAGAACCCTTATACATTTAATGTTGAAGGTGTTGGAACAACAACTACCAATTCCGAGGTTATTGTTTCTGTAAATTGGCCAAATTGGTCATCAGAAAATACAGTTGAAATTTATTCTCCTTCAGGATCATTGATAAGTACAATTATAGATACATCAGGAAGTGGAGATAGCTCTTATTCAACAACTGTTAATTTAGGTTGTTTGGAAGATTTAAATAATTATTACTTTATAATGTATGATACTTATGGAGATGGTTGGAATGGAGCTGACAATATTACAATTTCATCATCAGGTGTAAATGTTATAAATAATGATGATGCTTTTTATGGAGGGGCAACTATATCAGGAAGAACAGTTAGTTTTAATGTTTCGGGTGGTATTTGTGGGGCTGAAATTAACGTTTTAGGAAATGGAACTTCTATTACGGATGGTGAAACTTTAACTTCATCGGGTGATTATACTAATTTTGGAGATATAGATACAGGTACTTCATTTACACGTACTTTTACTATTGAAAATACTGGAGCATCAGATTTAACAATTGGAGGAACGGTAACTTTAACAACTAATACTTTATTTAAAGTAACAACGCAACCATCGGCTACAGTATTAACAACAGGGACTTCCACTACATTTGTAATTACTTTTTCACCAGTGGCTTTAGGAACATTTACTGATGTTGTAACCATTACTAATGATGATTCAAATGAAGACCCATATACTTTTACAATTTCTGGAAACGGAGCGGTTCCTCTTACAGAAGGTCCTGGAGGGGTAACTAGTAAATTGGCATTATGGTTAAAATCTACAGATGGTTTAGGTAATAGTGATGGAACGGGTGTTTCGCTTTGGCAAACACAGGCTAGAGGTTCTAATGCAACAGTTAATAGTGCAGGGCAAGAACCTACTTTTTATGATAACACAACTAATAATGTTAATTTTAACCCTGTAATATCATTTAATAATGATAGAACAAATGCCCCTGAGGAATACAATTATGCCTACACTCCACAAGAATATTTAGAAGGAACTTCAGGTTTTTACTCTCAAGAAATTTTTATTGTTGCAATTCCTGATGATGTGATAAATAATACATATGCAAGTATGGATTTATTTTGTGGTGACTCTCCATTAGTAGTTTCCAGTGAGGATGATGGTACCGGAATTGGTTATGGAAGTTATACTCAAAGATTTGATACAGAGTCAATAACGTATGCGATTGGAACGACCAGCAACACCTCAAATCCTGCAAATGATAGAGGTTATGGTATTGCTGATACAAATGCTTCCTCTTCATATAGTGGAATAGCCATATTAAATGTTAGGGATAATACTAGTGCGCCAATTGATGGTTCGGAACTTTATTATAACGGAAAAAATATAGAAAGTGAAGAAGTTGGAGTACCACAATTTATAAATATAGAAGATACTCGTTTTTGGATTGGAAGAAGTCAAGGATATAGAGCAAGTTTTGAAGGTAGAGTAGCCGAAGTTATTACCTATTCAACTCGTAAAAATGATACAAGTGAACGTAATAAAATAGAAAGTTATTTAGCAATAAAATATGGTATTACTTTGGCAGATGCTGGTGTAGGAACTACAAAAAACTACGTTAATTCTGATGGTACCGTAATTTGGAATTACACTGCAAATGCAGGTTTTAATTATGATATTGCAGGTATTGGAAGAGATGACGCTTCAGAATTAAATCAAAAACAGTCTAAAAGTATAAACTCAACAAGCGTTGTAACTATAGGCCATGGAGATATTGCAACAACAAATTCTGCAAATTCAAATAATTTTTCAACCAACAAAGATTATTTGGTTTGGGGACATAACAATGCAGCATTATCAGGATCAGACGTGCTTTCTGTAAATTTAGGTGCTTCAACTACTTCTGTAACTACATTATTTGATAGACGTTGGAAAATTGTTGAAAGCAGACCAACAGCATCAAATGATATTTTAGATGTAAAAGTATCAATCCCAAATACTTTTTTACCGGCAATATCAAGTACTGAAGAATATGCGCTGGTAGTTTCTTCTACTCCTGTTTTTGGTTCAAATGATATTGTAGATATTATTCCATTAAAGGCAAATGGTTCTAACTATGAAACGTGGTACGATTTTGATAATACAAGATTTTTCACTTTTGGCGTTGCTTCAAAAATTACGGGAAAATTTAATGTTGAATTCACTACTGGAGATTTTTTAGTGGGAGAAAATGCAGTTCATTTAAATTCGAATTTTACGGTTTCAGCTTGGGTTAGAAATTTGGGAGCTGGAGGAACTTATGTTTCAAAAGGATTAGCCTATGATTTTAAATTAAAAGGATCAGGAAATGTTGAAGTTTATACAAACAATACGTTAAGAGCAACTTCGGTTGAAATAATTAAAGATGCTAAATGGCATCATGTTGCAGTAACAAATAATGGAAGTAATTTGCTAATTTATATTGATGGTGTTTTGGATACTACTGCTAGTTCAGTTGCTCCGGCAAATACAACAGATAGATTTGCAATAGGAGTTGTTTATATTGATAAAAATAATATTACAACACCATTTAATGGAGATATTGATGAAATTAGAATTTGGGACAGTGCATTAGCACAAAACCAAATTCAATATATAATGAATCAAGAAATTGTAGATGTTTCTACTAATGTGAATGGTGAAATTTTACCACAAACAACTACATTAAATACAGTGAGTTCAATTCCTTGGAATAATGTTCAGACGTATCATAATATAAATAGTTTTTATGGTACTACGGTTGAAGATGGTTCAAACAATAACAATTGGGTACGTATAAAATATTTGACAATAGGAAAAGATATTATAGATAATCAATCTGCGCCATTACCATATGTTTCAACAGCAAGTTCTAACTGGGATTTAACTTCAACTTGGGCTAACAGTTCAGAAATTGTAATTCCTAACTCTTTAGGTATTGATGGTATTACTAGTATAGATTGGAATATTGTTGAAACCAACAACAATGTTAATACAACAAGAGGTGTGAAGGTTTTAGGTCTAAAGGTGAACAGTAATGAATTTTCTATAAATTCAGATAATAGTTTAGAAATTTCCCATTATTTACGCTTAGATGGGGTATTAGATTTAGATGGAGAATCACAATTAATACAGACAATAGATAGTGATTTTGATGCAGCGAGTACAGGTTATTTAGAACGTGATCAGCAAGGTGAATTTAACCGATATAGATATAATTACTGGTCTTCACCTGTACTAAGACAAGGAGCAGGAAACGCATCAAGTACAGTAGATGGTAACCCAATTGCAGGAACATCTTTTTCAATAGCTGATGTATTAAGAGATGGAACTATTCCTAATTCACCGGCAGCATTGAATTATACGGGTGGTTATGATGGTTCAATAAGTCCACTTACTTTAAGTACCTATTGGATGTATAAATATGCAAATCATCCAGAAGGAACTTATAGCGCTTGGGAGCATATTGGAAATACAGGAGCGTTATATGCAGGAGAAGGATTTATAATGAAAGGGGCAGGAGATCCTGATATTCCTGAAACTGCGCAGCAAAATTATGTGTTTGAAGGGAAACCTAATAATGGTACTATTACATTAACGGTTGCCCCTACGTATAGTTATTTAGTGGGAAATCCGTATCCTTCGGCATTAGATGCAAATCAATTTTTAATAGATAATAGCCCATTACCAGGTGGAAGAAATTCAATAAGAGGAGAAATTTATTTTTGGGAACATTATGGAGGAGATAGTCATAATTTAAGAGATTATCAAGGAGGTTATGCCACATATAATTTTTCAGGAGCAGTTCAAGGGGCATCACCACAGTCAGATGTAAATCAAACAGCACCAGTTTCGCCAAAAATACCAGGTCAATATATAGCAGTTGGTCAAAGTTTTTATGTAGTAGGAGAACCAGGAGGAATTATTGAATTTAACAATGGACAACGTACTTTTGAAAAAGAAGCTACAGGAGTTTCTGTATTTATGAAAAGTAGTAGTGCAAAATCGAAAATAGTAACCGCTAATAAAACTGATTTAAGATCTAAATTTAGAATAGGTTTTGAAGCACCTAAAATTAACCATCGTCAATTACTATTAACTATTGATGAAAAAGCATCTGACAATGTAGATTGGGGATATGATTCAGAAATCTATAATATTGTGAATGATGATATGTATTGGATACTTGACGCTAAGAAATATGTGATACAAGCAACCAATGCAATTAGTTTAGATAAAGAAATTCCATTGGGAATAGAAACTAAAGAAGGTGGTACTATTCGTATTATGATTGATGCGCTGGAAAATATTGATGAAAACACTAAAATTTATATAAAAGATAAGCTAACAGGTGAAACCTATGATATTACCAACCAGGTTTTTGAAATTAATTTAGAAGCGGGAGAATATCAAGAAAGATTTGTACTCGCATTTCAACCACGTATTAAAACTTTTGAGGAAGTTACTTTAATTGAAGGAGTTCATGTTTTTATGAATAATACCATTTCAGAATTACAATTAAATAGAATTGTAGATACAGAAATACAAGGTGTTACCTTATTTAATTATTTAGGCCAACAAGTAAAAACCTGGAGCATAAACACTGATGAACGATTTATTTCATTGCCACTACAAATTGCTACGGGAGTTTATATTGTACGAGTAAATACTACTGCAGGTGTAATTACAAAAAAAATGATTATTGAGTAATAATTAACTTAAAAAATAACCCCTAATGAAAACAAAACTACTATTAATTTTAATATTGTTTAGTGCAAATTTTATAAGTGCTCAAAACCATAAAGAATTAGCAGACAAATATTTAAAAGAAAGAGGTGAACTAGTATTTTCTTTTACAGCAAATACTATTGATGAAATTCAACAATTAGCAAATATTGTTTCATTTGACCATGGTCAAAATAGAAATTCCCCATTTACAATTAAAGCAATTGCAAATAAAGATGATTTTGAAATTTTTCTTAAATTTAATTTGCCATTTACTATTGATAAAGCTTTAAATGAGCCAAAAAATGTTGAAATGTTCAACCCTAAAATTCACAAAAAACAGAGTGTTGACGCTAAAAACGCAGATTATACCTTATCCTTTCCGTTAGTTGTGTACCCAACCTATGCGCAATATGTACAACAAATGACGGATTTTGTAGCTGCCAATAATACGATAGCTAGATTGGTAACTATTGGAACTACCTCAGGTTCCGGAAGTTCTGGTTATTCAGGAGGTGCACATAAATTATTGTCTATAGTGCTTTCAGATAATGTGAATGTAAGAGAGAAAGAACCAAGAGTTATGTTTACATCTTCAATTCATGGAGATGAAATTGCTGGATACCCTAGTATGTTGAATTTAATTGATCATTTCATTACAGCCTACAATAACACAGGAGATTCTGATCATACCAGAGTTAAAAATTTGTTAGATAATTCAGAAGTATGGATTAACCCATTAGCAAATCCAGATGGAACTTATAGAACATCTAATACAAGTGTTAGTTCTGCAATAAGAGGAAATGCATATGGCGTTGATATGAATAGAAATTACCCTGTACCAGACGGAACTTTACATCCGGATGGAAAAGCGTATCAATATGAGACTACTAAATTTATGGAATTGGCAGAATCAACACATTTTGTGATTGCTGGAAATTTTCACGGAGGTGAAGAGGTTGTCAATTATCCTTGGGATTACACCTATGATAGACATGCAGATGATACTTGGATGCAATTGGTTAGTACAGATTATGCTGCTAATACACATACTAGTTCAGGATCAGTTTCTTATATGACCTATGATAATACATTTAATTCTTATTTAGGTATTACACATGGTGCAGACTGGTACATTATTAATGGTGGCCGACAAGATTATATGAATTATGAAAGGCATACAAAAGAAATTACATTTGAAATATCAAATACTAAATTACCACCAGCAAGCCCATCAGGATCTTATGATATTTTGGATTTATGGAACTATAATAAGGAAGCATTTATTGAATATTTAATTCAAGGCACGTATGGTTTTCAGGGTGTTGTAAAAGATGTAAATACGAGTCTACCTATTAAGGCCAAAATTAGTATTCTTAATCATGACACTAATGGCTCATGGGTAGAAACTGAATTACCTTTGGGAGATTATTATAGACCAATTAAAGCAGGCACCTATGATATTATGTATGAAGCGGATTGTTATATGCCATATATTTTAAGAAACCAAACAATTACGGATTCTCAAACAATTGTTTTGCCAGATGTTTCATTAACACCCTTATCAACGGTATCATCGCCGTCAAACTTAACGGCATATTCATTAAAAACGACATCCGCAACAATATCTTGGGATAATATTAAAAACGCCAGTCTATACAATATTAGATATAGAAAAGTTGGAGCATCCTCATGGACAACTACAACAACAACTACAAATTTAAAAAGTTTAACTGGATTAACAGCAACATCAACGTATGAGTTTCAAGTGACAGCTACTTGCAGTGGAACAACAACAAGTTGGAGTGCTATTGAGACGTTTAATACTATAACAACCAACTATTGCACATCTCAAGGATCTATTTCCGATGATGAATATATTGGTCTCGTAAAAATTGGCGATATTGATATGGTTAGTTCTGCAACTGGGTATTCAGATTTAACAAATTTAGCATTAAATGTAGATAAGGGTGAAATTGTAAATACATCAATCATGCCAATTTGGGCAAATACTACTGGAACAAAATATAATGAGGCATATAGTATTTGGATAGACTATAATCAAGATGGAGATTTTAATGATTCGGGTGAACAAGTTTGGTCAAAAACATCTTCAAAAGACAGACCAGTAATAGGAAGTTTTACTATTCCAACATCTGCTGTTTATGGTTTAACACGTATGAGAGTTTCTTTAAAATACTATAGTAGTCCTAACCAAAGTCCTCCAAACTCTTGTGATTCTTTTACTTATGGTGAGGTAGAGGACTATACCGTGAATATTGTAGATAAAACCCTTGGCATTGACGATGAAATTTTAAGCACTTTTAACTTGTATCCAAATCCTGTTAAAAATGGTGAACTAAAACTTCAAATGCCAAGAGAAATTACAGATTATAATATTAGAATTTCTAATGTACTTGGGCAAAAAGTATATGAAAATAAGGTAAATTCAAATTATAGTAATACACATACGGTAAATACCTCAGCTATAAAATCGGGTATATACTTTGTAACAGTAAGTACCAATTTAGGGAAAGCCACAAAAAAGATAATTATTGAATAATAAGTAAACAACCTATAGACTAAAAGAGACTTCAAATATGAAGTCTCTTTTTTATGCTCTTATTAAATGGCTAAAACTTCTTATTAGTTTACTCAAACTGCTTAGCAGGTGAAAGAAAAGGTCTAGATGTTATACACAAAACATCTAGACGTTATTAATAAAACGTCTAGACCTTTTTCCATATTTAATAAGCAATAATTGTAAACTACTTATTAATAAGTGTAAACTAATATATAAAATTTAGAATACTCCTTTAAAATAGTAAACTACCAACTAAATTACATATTAATAAATAGTCTTAAAAATCATCATTCTCAGCTTGGCTGGGAATCTCAGGAAACAAAACTCGTAATAAACACCTACCATATCAAATGTGGCATGACTAAAAAAAACGGTCACCCTCAATTTTACATAGAATGACCGTTTATAATTTTATTGTTAGATATTATTACTTAAAAGCAGGCAAGCCAGTAATATCAAATCCTGTAATTAACAAATGAATATCGTGTGTTCCTTCGTAGGTAATAACACTTTCTAAATTCATCATATGGCGCATAATAGAATATTCACCAGTAATTCCCATAGCACCTAAAATTTGTCGTGCTTCTCTTGCAATATGTATTGCCATATCAACATTATTACGTTTTGCCATCGAAATTTGAGCGGTGGTTGCCTTATCGTCATTTCTCAATGTTCCTAAACGCCAAGTTAGCAACTGAGCCTTTGTAATTTCAGTAATCATTTCAGCTAGTTTTTTTTGCTGAAGTTGAAAAGCGCCAATAGGTTTTCCAAACTGCATACGCTCTTTTGAATAACGCAAAGCAGTATCATAACAATCCATGGCTGCACCAATAGCTCCCCAAGCAATTCCATAACGAGCAGAATCTAAACAGCCAAGTGGCGCACCTAAACCATCTTTATTAGGTAAAATATTTTCCTTTGGAATTTTTACATTATCAAATATTAATTCACCAGTTGCAGAAGCTCTTAAAGACCATTTATTATGTGTTTCTGGAGTTGTAAACCCTTTCATACCACGTTCAACAATTAATCCTTTAATACGTCCTTCTTCATTTTTTGCCCAAACAACTGCAATGTCAGCAAAAGGGGCATTTGAAATCCACATTTTTGCACCATTTAACAAAAAGTAACCTCCCATATCTTTAATATTGGTCACCATTGCACCTGGATTTGATCCGTGATCGGGTTCTGTTAATCCAAAACAACCTAAAAATTCACCACTGGCTAATTTTGGTAAGTATTTTTTTCGTTGTTCTTCATTTCCGTATTTCCAAATTGGGTACATGACTAATGAAGATTGAACAGAAGCCGTTGATCTAACACCTGAATCACCTCTTTCAATTTCTTGCATAATTAATCCGTAACTCATTTGGTCTAATCCTGCACCACCATATTCTTCAGGAATATAAGGTCCAAAAGCACCTATTTCAGCCAAGCCTTTTACTATGGATGTAGGAAATTTTGCTTGTTGTGCAGCTTCTTCAATAATTGGGGAAACTTCACGTTTTACCCAATCACGTGCAGCATCACGCACTAATATATTTTCTTCGGTTAATAATTCATCTAATTGATAATAATCCGGAGCTTGAAATAAATCTTGTGACATTGATTTTTTAGTTTTGTTAAATACAAATTTACTAATTAAAGTCTTTTTAGAAATTAATTTTTAAAATCTTTTATTCAGTACATTTGTACAACTAATTTAAGTACTTAAAGTAAGCTAGTGAAAAGTGCCTAAAATTATTTAAAAGTCTTAATTTTAATGGATAATAAAGAATTTAGTAAACAGTTAGAAAGTAGAACCAAGAAATTTGCAATTAGAATTATTAATTTATCAACCTCACTATCTAACTCGCCTGAAGCAAAGGTTTTAAAGAATCAGATTACAAAATCAGGTACAAGTATTGGTGCTAATTATAGAGAAGCTAATAGATCAAGAAGTAAAGCGGATTTTAGAAATAAAATAAAGATTTGTGAAAGTGAAGCAAGTGAAACAGTGTATTGGTTGGAGATTATAATTGATTTAAACTGGATTGACTCTCAGAAAACTCAATTAATATTAGCAGAAGCTATTGAAATTCTAGCTATTTTCACTGCAATAGGGAAAAAATTAAAACTTTAGGCAATTAAATTTTTAGGCACTATTTAAAAACATGAGATTTACCTTAGGAATAGAAGAAAAATTAAAAAGTAAAAAAGTAATTCAACAATTATTTGCTGAAGGAAATCGTGTAAAATCGTTTCCTCTTCAGTTAATTTATTTAAAAAAGGAACATTATTCAGAATTCCCTATAAAAGTTGGATTTACAGTTCCTAAACGTGCTGTAAAATTAGCTGTAAATAGAAATAGAATTAAAAGAATGATGCGTGAAGTTTACCGTAAAAATAAGCAGCTATTTTCAGAAAATATAAACGAAAAGTATATTTTCATGTTAATTTATATGACAAATGAAGAAACAAAATATGACGACTTAGAGCTTTCTGTTAAAAAAGTTTGTGATAAATTTTTAATTAAAATTAAAGAAGATGAGCAAAATTAAAAAACTATTTATAGGAATTTTTGTAGCAATTTCTTTATTGGTTTCTGTAGGATTTCAATCTGATTTTTTTGAAATTGCAAAACAAATTGACATATACACTACGTTGTTTAAAGAATTAAACATGTATTATATTGATGAGGTAAATCCTGCAAAACTCACCAATAATGCAGTAAATCACATGCTTGAAAACCTAGACCCCTATACGCGTTACTATGATGAACAAGGAGTTGAAGATGCACGAATTGAACAAACTGGTGAGTATGGCGGAATTGGAGCAATTGCCCAGTATAAAAATAATATGTTAATTATTCGCGAACTATTAAAAGATTCTCCTGCTGAAAAAGAAGGAATGAAACCGGGAGATAAAATTTTAAAAATAAACGATGTTGTTGTAAAGGATTATGATGAAAAAGGTGTTTTAGCTTTATTAAACGGATTACCAAATACCAACATAAAACTTCAAATTGAACGTCAAAATAAAAAGATAGATTTAGAGCTCACACGTAAAAAAATTGAAGTAAATCCGGTGCCTTATTACACCATGTTAGATGCAGAGGTTGGGTATATTTCATTTACAAAATTTAATGAAAAAGCAGCTTCCGAAGTAAAAAAAGCCTTTTTAGAGCTAAAGGAAGATGGAATGAAAAAATTAATAATTGATGTAAGAAGCAACCCTGGAGGTTTATTAATGGAGGCCGTAAAAATTACTAATTTTTTTATTCCAAAAAATAAAATTGTAGTAACTACCAAGGCTAAAATTGAAAAATGGAGTGAAACATTTAGTACACAAGATGAACCTTTAGATTTAGAAATACCTGTGGTAATTCTTGTTAATAATCGTTCAGCCTCAGCCTCTGAAATTTTAGCAGGTTCTTTACAAGATTATGATAGAGGCGTTATTATTGGAGAGCGTTCATTTGGAAAAGGTTTGGTGCAACGCTACAGAGAACTTTCTTATGGCACTCAAATGAAAATTACCATTTCTAAATATTATACGCCAAGCGGAAGATGCATTCAGGAACTAGATTATACCAATAGAGATGCTAAAGGTAATATTCCAAAATTTTCTGATGCAGGTAGAGAAACCTATAAAACCGAAATAGGAAGAACCGTTTATGGCGGTGGAGGTATTTTCCCAGATATTGAAATTGAAAAACCAACCACAACAGAAACTACAGAAAACTTGCTAAATTCTGAAGCGTTTTTTAATTATGTAACTAATTATTTTTATGAAAATACAACAATAGTAGAACCTTCAAAATTTGAATTAAATGATGCTGATTTTAATTTACTTAAAAAATATTTAACTAAAAATAATGATGCTTTTGAAACTAAAACAGAAGCTATTTTTAAAAAAGCAAAACAAAAAGCTATTTCAGAAAATTTAGATGGAAGTTTAAACAATACATTTACAGAACTTTTAGATAAAATTCAATCAGAAAAATTAAAAGAGCTAGATAAAAATAAAGAAGAAATACTTCATAAATTAACCGAAGAAATAGTAAAACGTTATTATTATGATGAAGGCGTTTATATGCAAAAAGCTTCATTTGACACAAATATTATTAAAGCAATGTCAATTTTAAACAACAATGAAGCATATATTTCAATTTTTAAAAAGGAATAATTGAACGTTTCAATATAGAACAAATACACAAATAAATAGATAAGTTGTATCTTTGATACCCAAATATTAAGTATGTCACACACAAAAATAAAACATAGAACACGCGCTCAGGAATCGTCAAAAGCCATAGAGCGTTTATACATTTCAATGCGCCATTTATTTACTAGGGGTTTTTACAAACCTATGGGAATATCTGGAGACGCTTTACGCGAAGCTTTATTAGTACTTCGCCCTGAAATTTATGGATCCATAGCTGAAGAAAAAGTAGAATTAAATGGTTTAATTTATGTAATTGAACGTTTACCTGCTGGAATTGAAGAATGTAGATATGTGAATTTAACGGCAGATGAAGGATATTCAAACTCACATTTTAAACCAATTATTCCAACTAAACGTAGAAGGAATTGTTTTAGAATAGACAAGGATCAAATGAATATTGAAGTGACTCGTGGTCGATCAGAAATCTATGACATTTTAACTCACTTAACATTTTTATTTATAGAATCTCATAAAATTGCCAATAGAGTTTTAGTTGATGATCAAGGAGAAACCATAAGAGAATGGAAAAAATTAGAAGATACGGTATTGCATAACAGAAAGTTAACTAGAGATGATAGAGATATTATGTTGGCTCATATGGCAAGTGTTTTAGGAAGGACTTTTGAAGAAACGCAAAGTGCTCATGCAATTTTAGGTGAAGTAAAAAACCCAGATCGTTTTTTTCAAATTATTTATTGGTTAGGTCAAATAGCCATAAATGAGAAACTGAATAGTTTAAAAAGAGCCATTACCTTTAGCCCAGTGTTACGAGAGCGAATTGGACATCATATTTATGGTGAAATTTGGGCAAACAACATTAAAGATGTTTTAAAGAAACAAGAATTATTAAATCGCCCAATTCATATTATTAGTGCAAATATGCATAGTGTCATGAATTCTATTTACGCTCCAATTGTTTTGCCACAACAAATTAAAGATAATGATATCATTTCACTATTTGAGTTGTTAAGTAATGATGATAATGAAGATTTACGTAAGCAAGTAATGGAATATGCTGCTGAAAATGGATTAACCTATATTAAAGATACATCAGGAACCAATATAAATGTTCAGGTTATTGATACTGAAAAAATTGATATGAGTAAAACTCAATATTCAATAGAAAACAGCTTAAATAATGATGAAAAGCCAGTAATAATTGTAATGGATTATGCTTTTGGGGAGCAAGCTTATGAAACTATGGATGAACTTTTAAAACCATATGTGGATAATAAAGACAAAAAGCATCATCTAAATGTTGAATCTATTTCAATTATGGGAAAAGCAGGTATTTTAGAAGGAGGGAAAGGAGATATTATGATTCCTTCATCTCATATTTTTGAAGGTACAGCAGATAATTACCCTTTTAAAAATCAATTGAAGAAAAGAATGTTTGATGGTTGTGGGGTTGATGTTTACACCGGTGCTATGGTTACTGTTTTAGGAACATCACTTCAAAATAAAGATATCCTAGGCTTTTTTCATGATTCTACTTGGAAAGTTACAGGATTAGAAATGGAAGGAGCTCATTACCAAAAAGCCATACAAGCAGCGGCAAAAATTAGAGGAAATATATCAAATAAAGTAAAGGTTCGTTATGCATATTATGCTTCGGATAATCCACTAGAAACGGGTAGTACATTAGCATCTGGTGGTTTAGGAACTACAGGTGTATTGCCAACATATGTAATAACTCAAAAAATTTTAGAGCAAATATTTTAACATTTTGAACAAAAGTTTTTGTGCAATAAATAATGAATTTGAAGAAAATAAACAAATGAACGTACTAATTTTAGGATCAGGAGGAAGAGAGCATGCATTTGCTTGGAAAATAGCACAAAGTAACTTATTAAATCAATTATTTATAGCCCCTGGTAATGCAGGAACTATGCAATTTGGAACAAATTTAAATATAAATCCAACCGATTTTAATGCTTTAAAACAAACAATTTTACAAAATAAGATTGAATTAGTTGTTGTTGGCCCAGAAGACCCTTTAGTAAAAGGCGTTCATGATTTCTTTTTAAATGATATTGACTTAAAAAATGTAGCTGTAATTGGACCACAAAAGTATGCAGCACAATTAGAAGGAAGTAAAGAATTTGCCAAAGAATTTATGGTTCGTCATAACATTCCAACGGCCGCATATAAAAGCTTTACAACTAAAAATTTAGAAGAAGGTTATCAGTTTTTAGAAACGTTGCAACCACCGTATGTTTTAAAAGCAGATGGATTAGCAGCAGGGAAAGGTGTGTTAATTTTAACTGATTTACAAGAAGCCAAAGATGAGTTAACAGATATGTTAACAAACAAAAAATTTGGTGAGGCAAGTAGTAAAGTTGTGATTGAAGAATTTTTAGATGGAATAGAGCTAAGCTGTTTTGTTTTAACCGATGGTAAAAGTTATGTAACATTACCAAGTGCAAAAGACTATAAACGAATTGGAGAAGGAGATAAAGGGTTGAATACAGGAGGAATGGGAGCAGTTTCACCAGTACCATTTTTAACCAGTGAATTAATGGAAAGGATAGACGCACAAGTTATAAAACCTACAGTTGATGGCTTACAAAAAGACAATATTCCTTATGTAGGTTTTATTTTCATTGGATTAATTATGGTGAAAAATGAAATTAAAGTAATTGAATATAATTGCCGCATGGGAGATCCTGAAACGGAGGTTGTTATTCCTTTAATAAAGAGTGATTTCTTGGAATTGTTAATTGCTACAAGTAAAAAAGAGTTACATACTAAAACCATTGAATTTAAAGATGAAAGTGCTTGTACCGTAATGTTAGTTTCAGGAGGTTATCCTGAAGATTACGAAAAAGGGAAAGTAATTAATGGACTTGATACTGTTGAAAACTCCATTCCGTTTCACGCAGGTACAACTTTATTGAATAACGAAATTGTGACTAATGGGGGTAGAGTAATTGCTGTTACTTCTTATGGGAGTGATTTTAAGCAAGCCTTAAAACAGTCTTATCAAAATATCGAAAAAATAAGTTTTGATAGAATGAATTTTAGAAAAGATATTGGTTTTGACTTGTAAAAAAAAATTCTTGTAGCTCCGTTAAACTGGGGATTAGGACATGCAACACGCTGTATTCCAATAATAAATTATTTATTAGAAGGTGGTTTTGAACCAATTATTGCAAGTGATGGAGATGCTTTATTGTTACTTCAAAAAGAGTTTCCATTATTAAAAAGCTATGTACTTCCTTCCTATAATATCAAGTATCCTAAAAAAGGTAAAAATTTAAAATTCAAACTATTTTTAAGTGTTCCATCAATAATTTTAGCAGTAATAAAAGAAAAAAAATTTGTTACTCAAATTGCTGAAAAAGAAAATCTAGCAGGAATTATTTCGGATAATAGATTTGGTGCTTTAAGTAGAAAAGTACCTTCCGTTTATATTACGCATCAATTGAATGTGTTATCTGGAAAAACGACCTTCTTAACTTCTAAAATTCATCAAAAAATAATTGAAAAATTTGATGAATGTTGGGTGCCTGATGTTGAGAATGAGCCCAATTTTTCTGAAATGTTAGGGCATATCAACAAGGCTAAGTTTAAAGTTAATTATCTTGGAATTTTAAGCCGATTCAAAAAACAATACACAGCAATTAAATATGATTTATTAGTGCTTCTCTCAGGACCAGAACCTCAACGAACCTTATTAGAAAATAAATTATTAATTGAGTTAAAGGGTTTTAACGGTGAAATTTTATTTGTAAGAGGTGTTTTATCTAATAAAACTAACATTACTGCTGCCACTAATTTTAAAATCATAGATTTTTTAGCTTCAACAGATTTGGAAATTGCAATAAATCAAAGTGAAATAGTGCTAGCGAGATCAGGATATTCAACAATTATGGATTTGGCAGTTCTAGGTAAAAAAGCTTTTTTTATTCCAACTCCAGGTCAATTTGAACAAGAATATTTAGCTGAAATATTAAGTGAAAAATTAATCGCTCCTTTTGCAACTCAGCAAAATTTTAAAGCAACTGATTTAGATATATTGACTAATTTTTCAGGATTTAAAGTAAATAAAGCCGACTTTAATTTAGATTATTTCAGCCTTTTCAAGCGTAAATGAAAATTCAGAACCTTTTTTCAATTCACTTTTAACAAAAATTTGTTGGTCATGAGCTTCAATAATATGTTTAACAATAGACAACCCTAAACCTGATCCTCCTTGCTCTCTAGATCTACTTTGGTCAACCCTATAGAAACGTTCAAACAATCTCGGTATATGTTCTTCTTTAATTCCTTCACCATTATCAATAATTTTAACAATAATTTCATCTTTCTTAAAATTCTCTACACGTATAACAGTTGAACCTCCAATTTTACCATATTTTATAGAATTAACTAGAAAGTTGATTAATACTTGTTCAATGCGTTCAATATCACCAATAACCATTATTGGGTATTCATAATGCTTGTTAAGTGATAATGAAATATTTCGTTTTTTCGCTTTCATTTCAAGCAAATCAAACACACCTTGAATAAGTTCTATAATATTAAAAGGTTGTTTATTTAAATTTAAATCGGCAGATTCTAATTTAGAAATTAAGTCTAAATCCTTCACAATTGCAATCAATCTTTCAACGCCCTTGTTGGCTCGTTCCAGATATTTCCCACGAATCATTTTATCATTCATGGCACCATCAGCTAATGTTAATAAATAGCCTTGAACGGTAAATAAAGGTGTTTTAAGTTCGTGTGAAACATTTCCTAAAAAATCTCTACGATAACTCTCCTGTAATTTTAATTTTTTTATTTGTTGTTGTTTATTTTTTGCAAAATTTTCAACTTCCTTAGAGAGCATATCAATATCGGATGTTATGGAAGTTTTATTAAAATTAGTAGAACCTAATAAAGATACACTATCATGTATTTTTTTTATACGCTGGTAAATAAATCTTTCAAGTCTAAATTGAGAAATTATAAAAGTAAATATAAAAATGATACTTATAAAAAGAAGAATATGGCTAACCTTAAATGTTATATCGAAAAAGAAATAAGCTTCTAAAAATAAAGCAAAAGATGTTATAGAGGTAATATAAAATGAGGTCCAAAAAGCAAAAATAAATGTTTTTTTAATCTTCATCAATTACAAATTTATAACCTACACCTTTGACTGTTTTAAAATAATCGTCACCAATTTTTTCACGTAATTTACGTATGTGAACATCAATAGTTCTGCCACCTACAATAACTTCATTACCCCAAACCAAATCTAAAATATCATCTCGTTTAAAAACTTTACCAGGTTTTGAAGCTAATAATGAAAGTAATTCAAATTCTTTTCGTGGTAAGGAAAGTTTAATACCCTCTTTTATAACCACATATTCTTCACGGTCAATAACAATTTCACCAATAGTTACTTTATCTGAAGAAGAAGTTGTTTCATCATAAACTTTTATACGTCTTAATAAAGCTTTAATTTTACTGACTAGTAATTTTGGTTTTATGGGTTTTGTGATATAATCATCTGCTCCTACATCAAATCCAGCAACTTGAGAATAATCTTCCCCTCTAGCAGTAAAAAATGTTATCAAAACATTTTCTAACCCATTTGTAGCTCTTATTTTTTCACAAGCCTCAATACCATCCATTTCGGGCATCATAATGTCTAAAATAATTAGGTGAGGAATTACTTTTTTTGCAATTTCAACAGCTTCAATACCATTTTTTGCAGTGAAAATTTTAAAACCTTCATTTTTTAAATTGTAACCAACAATTTCTAAAATATCTGGTTCATCATCAACTAATAATATTTTAATGTCTTTATTTTCCATATTTTGATACTTGTTTAACAACAAACAATACACAAAAGTAATGATAAATTTAGAGTACAAATCATTACAAGTAAATGTATCTAAAATTATAACATTAAGCTAACATTAACCTTACAGTATGTTAATTTGAACTGTAATTTATGAGAAAATCAGTCTTTTATAGAATTTAAACATAAAAAATTATTTTTTCACACAACAATTCTCTAATTTTATAGTGAAAAGAAAAAGATTAACTTAAAAAAAATTGTATGAAAAAGAACTACCTATTTTGGGTTGCATTTTGTGTGACTGTATTTTTAAATGCCCAAACTATTTTTATAAATGAAATTCATTATGCTAATTCTGGAGGAGATACTGATGAAGGTGTTGAAATTTGTGGACCAGCGGGTACTGAATTAGCCGGTTATGAAGTAAGACTTTATAATGGCTCTGGCGGAGGAATTTATGAAACAATACTCCATTTATCAGGAATTATTCCAAACCAGCAAAATAATATAGGTACACTATGGTTTGCAAAGACAGGTATTCAAAATGGTTTACTTGATGGATTGGCTTTAGTTGATAATACAAATGCAGTAATTCAATTTTTAAGTTATGGAGGTGTTATTACGGCTACTGATGGACCGGCTGTTGGTATGACTTCAGTAGACATAGGTGTCTCAGAATCCGAAACAACACCAATAGGTTATTCACTACAATTAATAGGTTCAGGTTCAAATTATGCTGATTTTAGTTGGGTTGGTCCAGTTACAGCTTCGCCAGGGATGTTAAATGCCAATCAAACCTTATCAATTGTTAAAAACCAAATAGAAGGGTTTTCACTATACCCAAATCCAATTTCAAACGGTAAATTATTTATGAGTTCAAGCAGTAACTTAGATAAAAAGCTTGAAATTTATTCAATGATGGGCAACTGTATTTATAGCGAATATGTAAATGCTAATGAAACAATTGACGTTTCTAAGTTAAATTCAGGAATCTATATGGTTAGAGTTGAAGAAGAGGATAAAATTGCAGCTCGTAAATTGATAATTAAATAGTTTAACCCTAAATAAAATTTGATTATGAATATTAAAATTAATTTTGAAAACATCCTTTTTTTAGATATTGAAACGGTACCAGAAACTGAAAATTTTAGTGATTTGCCTGAATACAAACAAGAATTATTCGCTCAAAAAACACAGTACCAACGAAAAGAAGATTTTTCTCCTGAAGAGTTTTACGATCGTGCGGGGATTTGGGCTGAATTTGGCAAAATAGTGTGTATCTCGGTAGGTTATTTTACGAATTTTGATTCAAAAGACAGAACTTATAGAGTGACTTCTTTTTTTGGTGATGAGGTGAAATTATTAGAAGACTTTAAAAGATTGTTAAATACCCATTTCAATAAAACACCACATGTTTTATGCGGTCATAATGGTAAAGAATTTGATTTCCCATATATAGCTAGACGAATGATAATCCATCAAATTGAATTGCCTGAAAAATTAAATTTATTTGGAAAAAAACCTTGGGAAATTCCTCATATAGACACTATGGAATTATGGAAATTTGGGGACTACAAACAT
Organism: uncultured Lutibacter sp.; assembly: GCF_937891065.1. Lineage (GTDB taxonomy): Bacteria > Bacteroidota > Bacteroidia > Flavobacteriales > Flavobacteriaceae > Lutibacter. The sequence goes on from NZ_CALAEQ010000005.1 coordinate 21,193, forward strand.
TTTTCTTCCTTAAAATTACTGACAACTATTTTAGGAATTCCATCTCCAAAAGATGATATTGATGGGAGTGAAGTTGGCGCTGTTTTTTACAAAGAAAAAAATATAGATCGCATTGTAAAATATTGTGAAAAAGACACCATTGCTGTTGCTCAATTATTATTGCGTTTTAATAATGAACCACTCATAGAAGCATTAAATATCGTATATGTTTAAAATTTTGATTTGATGCTATGTTTAATGTAACTGTTTATAAATCAAGTGTTATTTATTTTTTTTCAGTTCAGTATTCAATATTTTAAACAATGTTGCAAGAACTTATAACTTCTCAAATTTTGAAATTATATTTTAACTATCTTTGTAGCCTAAATAATTTATTATGTATCTATTTATTAGTGGGGCTGAAATATTTGTAATTCTACTTATTGTAGTTATGTTATTTGGTGCTGATAAATTACCTGAAATTGCTCGTGGATTAGGGAAAGGTATGCGCCAAGTTAAAGATGCCACTAATGATATTAAGCGAGAAATTAGTAATAGCGCTAAAGAAAATGACATTGATATAGATATTGCTAAAAATGTTAGGAAAGAGATAAATAGAGTAAAAGATAATTTGGATGACTTTAGCAGACCTGTTAAAAAAATAAAAGATACTATTATTGATGATATCACCGGGCCAGTAAAAAGAAATAAATAATCTTGGATTTTCTTAATTCACTTATTAGCTACGACAAACAATTACTACTTTTTTTACATGCTAAAGGGTCTATAACTTGGGATGGTTTTTGGCTTTTTATTACAAATCCAATTCATTGGATTCCTTTAATTTTTCTGTTTTTTTATTTAGGATATAAGTCATTTGGATTAAAAAAAACCATCGTTATTTCTTTAATTACATCTTTAAGCGGCGTTATTTCTTTATTGATTGTAACTATTATTAAAAATAATATTCAAAGACTTAGACCTATTAACGACATTTCTATAAATAATTCTATTAGAGTGTTAACTGAGCAAAATGATTTTAGCTTTGTATCAGGACATTCAACAGTTTCTTTTACTATTATATTTATCCTATTTTGGCTTTTGAAAAAGCATTATAAATACGCTTATATACTTTTTTTATTTCCAATATTATTTGCTTACAGTAGAATTTATTTAGCCGTTCATTTTCCAATTGATATATTATTTGGAATGCTTTTAGGCTATTTAGTTGCTTTGGTTTTTTATAAAATAATAGGGGTTTCAGTTTTAAAACGCTAATATTATTTTACTCTACTTATAGTTAATCCATCTCTAATTGGTAACAATACGGTTTCAATTCTATCATCAGAATTTAATAACTTATTGTATTTAATTAATGCTTTTGTGTCTATATCTTTAGGATTAATTTCTTCAACAACTTTACCACTCCACAATACATTATCTGATAAAATAACACCTCCAGGGTTCATTTTGTCAATTATTAAGTTGAAATAATTACCGTAATTTGATTTATCTGCATCAATAAAAACCAAATCAAATTTTTCATTTAATGTTGGGATAATGTCTAACGCATTTCCAACGAACTGTTTTATTTGATTTTGGTAATTTGATTTGTTAAAATATTTTTTAGCGAAATCTTCCAATTCTTCATTTTTATCAATGGTATAAAGTAAACCGTTTTTTTTCATTCCTTCAGCCAAACACAAGGCAGAATAACCTGTATAAGTTCCAATTTCTAAAATGTTATTTGGCTGTATTAATTTAGAAATCATAGATAAAATACGGCCCTGAAAAGCACCACTTAGCATTCGCGGATTTAGTACTTTTTGCCAAGTTTCCTTATTTAATTGCAGTAATAGTTCTGGTTCTTTTTGAGAATGATCTACAACGTATTTGTTAATATTATCTGGTAAAAAATTCATTTTAAAAAAAAAGGATTGTTAAATATTAATTGCAGAGTTTTATATTCTAGCCTTCAACTCTTGTTCTAAATGTTTTTTATCTTCTTCTGTTAAACAGTGTTTTTTTCTACTTTCAGAATCTTTATGAATTTCATAACACTTCGATAATATTCCATTTTGTTTTGAATAAAGCCCACACTTTTTACATAAAAATAAGTGAAAATTCAATTTAATTTTTTCCCATAATGAAGCTTCTCTGTATTGACTTTTATCACAAATTTTTGTTGCTTCGTCGCAGCTTATTTTCATTTTTTGTATTCTTTAATTTTTAAACCAACTTTCTTCCATGCATTTTCTTAATTGAGTTCTGGCTCTATGGATAATTACCCAAAGATTTGACGATGTAATGTCTAACTCCTTACAAATATCCTCTGTTTCAAACTGTTGAATGGTTTTCATTCTAAAAACCAAGGCATATTTATCTGGCAAAGCTTCAATACAATTTTCTAAGGCTTCACTCAATTCATCATTTTCAATAACTTGTTCAATTTCACTTCCCCAAGAACTTGGAGCGCGTTCTTCAATCCATTCTCCTTCTCTATCACCATCCGAATAAAAATTCATTTTAACTTCGGCCTTCCCTTTTGTTGAATTTATTTTGCGATAATGATCAATAATTTTTCTTTTTAAAATTGAAATTAACCACGTTCGTTCGCTTGCTAAACCTTTAAAATTAGCTTGAGCTTTTAACGCTGCAAAAAAAGTATCTTGTATAATGTCTTTTGCTAAATCTTGATTGTTAATTCTGCTAATTGTGTAGTTGTACAAATAATCGGCATGAAGTTCAATCCATTTATTTGGATTTAGAATATGTTTATTTGTTGATGACATTAAATTTTAATTGATTAAAAGCTAAAATAGCTAATTATTCCCAACGGATATAGGATATATTTATTTAGTATATTTTCCGATAAAATTAAAAAGCAACTTTTTGTCAATTGGTTTTGTTAAATAAGCATCAAAACCTACTCTTATAGCTTCTTTTTTGTCAGATTCCATTGCAAATGCTGATAACGCAATTATAGGTAATAAAGGTCTTTTCTTTTTAATCTCTTTCATTGCTTCATTTCCGTCCATAATAGGCATTTTAATATCCATTAATATCAAATCAATTTCAGGATGTTTATCTGATAATTCAGTTGCTTGTTTCCCATTATCTGCTTCAATAATTTTAAAATTGGTTTTCGAAAATAATTCTTGAATATACATCATGTTATACTCTTCATCTTCAGCTACTAATATTGTTAATTCTTGATCTTTCACTTGAAATATTGGTTTTTGGTCTTCTACTACAGAAGTTATTTGTGATGTTTTCGCTTTTATGAATGGTATTGTAAAATAAATAGTGGTTCCGTTATTATTAGAATCTATCCAAATTTTACCTTTAAATAATTCAATAAATTTTTTTGAAATGGCCAATCCAAGTCCTGTTCCTTGTAGTTTTTTTCTTAAATCTATATTAGCTTGAATAAACCGATCAAAAATTTGATCTTGAATATTTTTTTCAATACCCATACCAGTATCTTTCACGTAGAACTGAAGGTTATCTCCTATAAGTTGATAACCAAATTCAACACTACCTTCATCGGTAAACTTAAACGCGTTTGATAGTAAATTTGTTAAAACCTGATTCAACTTAACGTTGTCAATTTCAATAAAACTTTCCAAATCGGTTAATCCTTTTACACACCGTATTTTCAGGTTTGTTTCTTGGGCTTTAGGTTTGTAAAAGTTAAGTAAATTATCCAACAATTTATTTAAGTTAATACTTTCATAATGTAATTGAACTGCACCAGCTTCAATTTTTGAAATATCTAAAATATCGTTTACAATTGACAATAGTTGTTTGCTGCTATTAATTACAATTTTAGCATATTTTTGTCTTTCAACATCTGATAAATTAGGCTCTAAAAATAATTCTGAAAACCCAATAATTCCATTCATGGGTGTTCTAATTTCATGACTCATATTTGCCAAGAAAGACGATTTTAATTTATCGGACTCTTGCGCTTTTATTAAAGCAATTTTTAATTCATCTTCAACTTTTTTTCGTTGTATAGTTGTATTAATTTGATCAGCTACAAATTCTAATAATTGCACATCGTTTTCAGTATAGGCATTTTCATTTGTATAACTTTGCACAACTATTGCGCCAATAGAATTATTATTAATTAGCAAAGGAACTCCTAGCCAACATTCTGCAGCTGAACCTATTAATCCTACTTTTTTTTGTTTTATTAACTGATTATGTTCATTCTTCGTTAAAAATAATGGGATTTGTGTTTTTATTACATAACCTGTTAAAGAGTTTGTTGCAGGAAAGTCTTCAACTTCTTCTTTTTCATCAACAAAGACAGGTGTTGAAATCATGTCTGTTTCTTCGTTATAAAGTGCTATAAAAAAATTATTTGTGTTCATTATTTTATGCAATTCATTTTTAATAAACATTCCAAACTCATGAAAATCAATTGTAGTTAATGCGGCTTTCGAAATGTTATATAATACATTTTCAAGCTCTTCATTTTTTACTGTATCTGTTATATCTTTAACAACAGCATGTATTGTTTGTTTATTATCAACATCTTCAATTCTTGTTAGAGAAACTTCAGCTGGAAAAATATGTCCATTTTTTTGTTGATGACTCCATCTAAATCTATTGCTTCCATTTTCTAAAGCAATTTTAATCATTCTTTCAGATTTTATAAAAGAGCTTTCGCCTCCTTTTTGTATTTCAGGTGATACTTTAGATGGATGTATTTTAAAAAATGATTCTTTACTTTCGTATCCAAACATATTTAAAGTAGCCTCATTACAATCAATAAACACGTTATCTTTTAATATGAAAACCGCGTCAATTGTTTTTTCGAAAATTGCTTTATATTTTTTTTCTGATTTTTCAATTAATTTCTTGACATTAACTCGTTCAGTAATATCATCTACTAGGCAAGCAGCTCCAATTATATTATTTTTTGCATCTTTTAATGTAACACTATACCATTTACAAGTTATTATTTTTCCACTTTTTGTTATATTCTCATTGGTGTTTTTAAAACTTAAATTCTGAACGAATAACGTATCTCTAAGCTCTTTCATCTTAGAAATTAAAGGAGGTGGTGTTAATAAATCTTTACATATTTTTCCTTTAACTTCTTCTGCAGTATATCCAAAAATTCGTTCGGCAGCATCATTCCATTCTAAAATTTTATAATCTAAATCCCACATAATTGAAGCCAACGGTGTGTTGTTAAATTGATCTTTTAATCGTTGTGTTCTTTCAAATAGTAAATCTTCAGTGTTTTTTTGTTCTGTAATATCTTCTATTATTCCCTGAATATGAGTTATTTCATTATTTTTATTTCTAATTGCATCAATGCTAGATCGTATCCATTTAACTTCACCTTTTGCAGTAATTATTTTAAAAGGTTTTGGTTTTATTGTTTGAACATCGTTACTTTTAATTAACTTTATAAGTTCATTTCTAATAAATAGTAAATCTTCAGGGTGTACTATTTCTGCTATTTTTAATTTATTTGACAAGAATTCTAAGTTAGAGTAACCAAATAAATTGAACACGTTTTCAGAAACAAATTCAACAGGGAAATCCCATATGTTTTTAATTAGAATTGCAACTGACGAGCTTTTGTTTATAATATTATAAGCTTCTTGAATTTTATCTTCGGACTTTTTTTTATGTGTTATTTCATGAAAAAAAATTAACATTCCTTCATTAGAAGGTATAATTCTATTTTCAAACCAACGATTCCAAGGTTTAAAATAATTTTCAAACCGTATTGGTTGTTTTGTATTTAATGCTTTTTGGTAGGAGTCGTAAAATGTATCGCCTTCTTTCTCAGGAAATTCATTCCACATATTTTTTCCTATAAGCTTTTGCGGGTTTTTAATATTTAATAAAACTGCAGCTTCTTGATTTATGTATAAATAATTAGAGTTATGATCTAAAATTACTAAACCATCTTTTATGCTTGAAAGTGTATTTGAAAAAATATTTTTAGTAGTATCAAGTTTTCTGTTAGAATTAATTCTATCAGTAACATTTTCAGCTGATACAATTACATTTTCTAAGGTATTATTTTCAGATTCAACACTAAATTTAAGTAAAACATCAAATTCTTCACCTTCTAAATTTTTATTAACAGTTATTATTGAAGATTCTTTTTTACCTGTTAAAATATCTGTAACTAGTTGTGAAAACCCTTCAAATGATTTTTCTGTAAACACATTAGTTACATTCTTTAATAAATGTGATTTATCTTTAGCTTTATATAACTTAACGGCAGTTGCATTAACTTCTTTTATTTTTACTAAAGAGCTTAATTTTTGAATAACTTCATGATTGCCAGCAATAAAAGATTTAATATCTAAATTATTTTTTAAAATTTCCTTTTCAACGTAACTTTTAACTTCAGAAAAATCTTCTATCCAAAGGGCGATAGGTGCGTTTTCAAAAAAGTAAAAATATTTATCATTTAATTCTTGTTTTGTTGGCATAGGGGTTTTAGGATAATTTTATGGATTTTCAGTAACCTTAAATTTGTCAAAAGTTTTTATTTCATTATTTAAATATAGATAGTTAAATATAAGAACTTTATAATAAAAACAAAACATTATTTTTTAGGGAGAATTATTTTAATTTGTGTTCCTTTATTTATAAGGCTTGTTACAGAAATCGTACCTTTATGGTCTTGAATAATTTTGTTTGTAATAGCCAAACCTAGCCCAATACATTTTTGTTTATCTTCTGAGTAAGTGTTTACAACAAAAAATTCATTAAAAATAGCGGGTAAATTATCTTCTGAAATTCCAATTCCTTCATCAATAATTATAGTTTCTACGGTGTTTAAATTCTCTTTTATAGTTATTTTAATTGTAGTATTATTATTTGAGTAACGAAATGCATTATTTATAATATTCCTTAAAGATACTGCAAATTCAGTGACATCTATAGTTAAACTAATTGGGTTTTTAGAAAATTCACGTTCAATTTTAATGTTTTTCTCAACTGAGATAGCATTAAATTCATTTAAAATATCGTTTACTAATTCAGTGTAGTTTAAACTTTGAAAGGAGTACGTTAAATTAGGTGATTGTAGCTGTGAATATTTAGCAACTATTGTTAATAGTTCTAATGAAAAACTAGCTGAATTTTTAATTATTTGTAAATGTTTTTCTAATTTTTCAGGAGTATACTCTTCAAGATCTTCTAGAATCATATCTGTAAAAGAAAAAATAACTCCAACGGGGTTTCTTAAATTATGAATTAATTTACCAATAGATTTAGTATTGCTTTCTCTAACTGAGTTTAATTCGCTGGTTTTGCCCTTTAACCTTAAACTTAGATCTACTATTTTTTCTTCTAATTCATTAATGTAAACTTCAGAATTTTTTTTACTTTCACCCAAAATAGACTTATTTTGAAGTAAATATAATCTTATTATAATATTTTGCAAAATTAAATTTAACAGCTTAACTATAAATCTAATTTTGAAAATTTTAAAAAGAAATCTTTTTAAAACAAAACTTTTTTTTTTACTACTTTTACCTTTTAAGATTTAAACAATATAGAATGTCAACAGCAAAAAAAAGTTACAAAAAAATTACCACAAAATCATTAACGGAAATGAAAAACAATGGTGAGAAAATAGCCATGTTAACCGCTTATGATTATACCATGGCAAAAATTGTTGATAATGCAGGCGTTGATATTATTTTAGTTGGTGATTCAGCCTCTAACGTTATGGCTGGTCATGAAACAACTTTACCTATTACATTAGATCAAATGATTTATCATGCAAGTTCAGTTGTTAGAGCTACAAACCGTTCTCTTGTTGTTGTAGATTTGCCTTTTGGTAGTTATCAAGGAAACTCTAAAAGCGCCTTAGATTCTGCAATTCGAATTATGAAAGAATCTGGAGGGCATTCTGTTAAATTGGAAGGAGGAAGTGAGATTGCTGAATCTATTTCAAGAATTTTAACTGCCGGAATTCCTGTAATGGGACATTTAGGATTAACACCACAATCTATCTATAAATTTGGAACTTTTTCGGTAAGAGCAAAAGAAGAGGAAGAAGCTGAAAAATTAAAAAAGGACGCTAAATTGTTAGAAGAGTTGGGATGTTTTGCTTTGGTACTTGAAAAAATTCCCGCAAAACTAGCCAAAGAAGTTGCTGAAAGTTTATCTATTCCTGTAATTGGAATTGGGGCAGGAAATGGAGTAGATGGCCAAGTATTGGTGACACATGATATGTTAGGAATGACACATGAATTTCACCCACGTTTTTTACGCCGCTATTTAGATTTATATACAGAAATGAATGATGCTTTTGAAAGCTATATTAAAGATGTTAAAAACAGGGATTTTCCGAATGAAGACGAGCAATATTAAAAGCCTCTTAACTCCAACGTGTGATTTAATACTGAAAAGTAATAAAGAATATAAATTCTAAAAAACGAACCTAATTTATAGTTAAAAAGTCAAAGGGTTTATATTTTCTTAGATAGGAGTTTGGAATTTGTTTTTCTTTGAAAACTTAGAACTATAAAATCCAATATTCAAAAAATCAACCAATGAAAGTTTTACTTATCGATAGCAATCATCAAATACTTCAAACTGGTTTAGAAAAACTAGGCTGTATTTGTGAAATAGATTACACATCAACCAAACTTGAAATTGAAGAAAAAATAAATAAATACGAAGGTGTAATTATTAGAAGTAGGTTTAACATTGATCAGCAGTTTTTAGACAAAGCAAGCAACTTAAAATTTATTGCACGTGTTGGTGCAGGGCTTGAAAGTATTGATGAAGAATACGCCGAAAAAAAAGGAGTTTGTTTAATTTCAGCTCCTGAAGGAAACAGAAATGCAGTTGGTGAACATGCTTTGGGAATGATTTTAAGCCTTTTTAATAATTTAAAAAAAGCTGATTCTGAAATTAGAAATGGGAAATGGTTACGCGAGGCCAATAGAGGTATTGAATTAGAAGGTAAAACAGTTGGTATTATAGGTTATGGAAATATGGGCAAAGCCTTTGCTAAAAAATTAAAAGGTTTTGATGTTGAAGTTATTTGTTATGATATTAAAGAAGGTGTGGGCGATGAAAATTGTAAACAAGTTTCCTTAGAAGAATTGCAAGAAAAAGCCACTATTTTAAGTTTACACACTCCTTTTAACAAGCTATCCCACAATATGATAAATGATACATTTATCAATAATTTTAAGCATCCTTTTTATTTAATTAATACAGCAAGAGGTTCAGCTGTTGTTACAGATGATTTAGTTGAAGCACTTATTAGTAAAAAAGTTTTAGGAGCTTGTTTAGATGTATTAGAATATGAAAAATTATCATTTGAAAATTTATTCGAAAATGATACGCTTCCAGAAGCTTTTAATTATTTAATTCATGCAGAAAACGTACTACTTTCACCTCATATTGCAGGTTGGACTGTTGAGTCTAACATTAAATTAGCGCAAACAATTGTTGATAAAGTTGAAATTGAATTTTTTTCTAAAAAGACTTCTGAAATTAAGCCGAAAATTAAAAGAGTTACCGGTATTGGTGGACTTTTCTTTAAAACTGAAAATCCGACTATATTAAAAGAATGGTATAAAAACCATTTAGGTTTTAATGTTGATGATTGGGGTTGCACTTTTTTGGGGAAAGATAAAGAAGGGAAACCCGCAAGTACACAATGGAGTCCGTTTAAAAATGACACCACTTATTTTTCTCCTTCAACAAAAGAGTATATGTTTAATTATAGAGTTGATAATTTAATAGAACTTTTAGTTAAACTTAAAGAAGAAGGAGTCACTATTGTTGGTGAAGTAGAAGAGTATGAATATGGAAAATTTGGATGGATTTTAGATCCTGATGGAAATAAAATTGAACTTTGGGAACCAATTGATGCTCCTTTTTTATAAAAAAAATTGTAATTTTATAACACAAATTAAAATAAAAATAATGGAAATAATAGATGAAAACGGAAAAGTAATTCAAAAAAGTAACGAAGAAAGTAAAAGAATAGTAGCTGGTGTTTTAGCAATTGTACTTGGTGGGTTTGCTGTGCATAAATTTATTCTTGGATATACTAAAACGGGTATTATTCAACTAATTTTAACTTTTGCAACTTGTGGTATAGTAGGGATTATTTCTTTAATTGAAGGAATTATTTATCTAACAAAATCGGATGAAGAGTTTATTAATACTTATCAGACCAACAAAAAAGAGTGGTTTTAAAACAAAAAGGCTAGTGTTTATATACGAGCCTTTTTAAAAACAAAAGCTGGTTTTTATAATCTATAATTGCTTTGCCTTTTTCAAGAATATCAGCGCCTATAATTCCGTCTACAGCATTAGCTTTATGTTCGGTTAAAGCTGTGTTTACATGTGTTAAATCTAACAATACGATTTGACAGTTATAATAATTCCACTTTTTTAATTCTAATTTATTTTTTGAAGAAATTTTAGTTTCAATATCAATCGCTCCAGCACCAGCAGCTTTTGTTTCAGAATCTTTAACATCTAACTTAAATTTTTCAGATAAATTAATGTCAATACAAGAATTTGAAGCACCTGTATCTAAAATAAATCTACCTTTAATACCGTTTATGGTTGCTTTTAACTCAAAATGATTGGTGTTAATCTTTTTTAGGTTTATTTTAGTATAGCCTTTTCTTAAAAGAATTTTATTTAATCTCATGTAGATGTAGATTCAGTAATTTCATCTTTATTTTTTTCATTTTCAAGTCTACTTTCTAATTCTGCTTGAAACTCTTCCATCACTGGTTTCACGGTACTTTCAGGAATATCAGCAACTCTTATATACATTAAACCATCAATAGCATTATTAAACTTTGGGTCAACATTAAAAGCAACTAAACGTGCATTTTGTTTAACATATTTTTTAATTAAAACAGGCATACGTAAAGCTCCAGGTTCAATTTCATCAATAATTTTATCAAATTTATTCATATCAGCTTGAGTAGCATCAAAAACAAAGTCTTTATCAGCATCATTCAACTTTACTTTATACTCTTTCTTTGGATGAATATATTGCGCAATATATGGATCGTAATAATGAGACTTCATAAATTCAATCATTAACGATTTTGAAAAATTTGAAAACTGATTACTAATGCTCACTCCGCCAATTAAGTATTTATATTTTGGATAACGCAATGTAATATGAACGATACCTTTCCAAAGTAAAAACAATGGCATTGGTTTTTGTTGATACTCTTTTATAATAAAAGCACGTCCCATTTCAATAGAATATTCCATCATTGAATGTAATTCAGGCTCAAATTTAAATAGTGACTGAACATAAAAACCTTCAATACCATATTTTTGATAAATGTTTTTACCTAAGCCCATTCTATATGCTCCTACCAAACAATTAGCTTCATCATCCCATAAAAATAAATGATGATAATAACCATCAAATTTATCTAAATCAATAGACTCATTGGTTCCTTCTCCAACTTCTCTAAACGTAATTTCACGTAAGCGTCCAATTTCAAACATTATGTTTGGAATTTTTTTACTTGGAGCAAAAAACACTTCGTAATTTTTACTTTTAAGCAAACGACCATCACTATTTCTAAGTGCTTCAACTTCAAGAATCATTTTGTCAAGGTTTTTTTGACTAACAATTTTTTTTGGTAATTTTTGAATTTTTAAAGATGACGTGCTTAGTGTTTTTGATTCTTTTTGGAAAGGATTGGCTAACATATAAGTTTTTTTACGAATGAAATCGCAAAAATCTTGAGTGTCGGTATATTCTTCTTGGTCTTTTACATGTATTGGTTTCCCTATTCGAACTTTTATAATTCGTCCTTTTTGAGAAAGTAATTCAGAAGGGAGTTTGGCCGTTCTTAATTTGCTATTAAATTTTGATAAAACATAAAAAAGCGCACTATTTTTGGCGTGAAAATAAATTGGTATTACCGGAACTTTAGCTTTTTGAATTAATTTTATAGCGCTTTCTTCCCAAGGTCTATCAACTATTAATTTTCCATCTTTATAGGTAGATACTTCACCTGCGGGAAAAACACCTAACGGATTTCCTTCTTTAATATGCGCCAAGGCACTTTTTATTCCTGAGATACTTGACTGCTGGTCCTTTCTGTCTTCAAACGGATTAACAGGCATAATAAAAGGTTTCATTGGCTCAATTCTATGCAATAAAAAATTGGCAATAATTTTATAATCTGGTCGTTTTTCGATTAACAATTTTAACAATAAAACACCATCAATTCCTCCAAGAGGATGATTTGAAACGGTAATAAAAGCTCCATCTTTTGGGATTCTTTTTAAGTCTTCTTCGGGAATTTCAAACTTAATTTGTAAATCGTCTAGTAAGGCAGTAAAAAATTCTAAATCTTTTAAATGTTTGTGCTTGTTGTAAATTTTATTTATGGTAGAAATTCGGAGCACTTTCATAAGTAACCAACCAAAAAAAGTACCAATTAGTCCGTATTTATCAAGGTTAATTACTTTTGCAATTTCTTTTGCAGTTACTAGGCTCATCCGTTTAAATTATTGAGAAATACAAAAATACGTAAAATTATTGCATAACAACTTGCACTGTTCCTTTTGTTGCTTGTTTTAATAGCACTTTTCCTTTTTGTTCAATTTCAGAAACTGCTATTTTATTTGCGTGTCTAATGGTATATAATGAAACATTTTCAACATAACTTATTTGATATTTTAATTCTAAATCAATTAAAAATTGTTTAAAATTATTGAATTTATCTTCAATACATACTGAAAAACTTAATGCTGAATTTTGAATAAGATTTACTTTTAATTTATAATTATGTAAAATTTTAAATAATTCACTTAAATTATTTTCAACCATAAAAGAAAAATCTAACGCTGATATTGAGACTAAAATTTGGTTTTGTTTTAATATAAAACAAGGCATTTCAGGCACTAAATCATGACCTTTACCTACTTTAGTTCCTTTATTTTCAATGGTATAAAAAGAGCGCACATATAAAGGTATATTTTTATTTTCAAGAGGTTTTAATGTTTTCGGATGTATAACAGAAGCACCATAAAAAGCCATTTCAATAGCTTCATTATATGAAATTTGCTTTAGTAATTGGGTAGTTGTAAAAAAACGAGGATCGGCATTTAATACACCTTCAACATCTTTCCAAATAGTTAGGCTTTCAGCATTTAAACAATATGCAAATATGGCTGCTGTATAATCTGATCCTTCGCGCCCTAATGTGGTGGTTTTTCCGTTAGAATTAGAACCTAAAAACCCTTGTGTTAGATATACTATTTTTGAATTTAATGTTGAAATATTTTTTGAAGTCAATTCCCAATTTACTGAAGCATCCCTGAAATTAGCATCCGTTTTTATATAGTCTCTAACATCAATCCAATTGGTTTCAATGTTGTTTTCATTTAAAAAAGCGTTAACAATTTTAGTGGAAAGTAATTCTCCATAACCAACAATTTGGTCATAAATAAAATTATAATCAGTAGATTTATTTTTTATTAAAAATCCGCTTAATTGCCCAAGTAGGCTTTCTACTTCAACATAAATTGGATGATTTTTTTCTTCAAACAATTCATTTATAATTTTTAAGTGGTAGTTTCTAACAAATTCAATATTTTCCTGTAAATCATCTTTTTTGTAAAAATAGGAATCTGTAATTTTTTCAATTGCGTTGGTCATTTTTCCCATTGCAGAAATCACAATAAGCGTATTTTCATACCCTTCATGTTTTAAAACCCGAAGCATATTTTTTATGCTTTCAGCATCTTTTACTGATGCTCCACCAAACTTAAAAATTCTCATTTTAAAGTGTTTCTATATAGTTTTTAATTGCTTGTTCGTTCATTTGTGCTGTATTCCAATCGCCCAGCACAACAGCGCCAGTTTTTTTATAAAACTCAATTGCAGGTGTATTCCAATCTAAAACTACCCATTCAATACGTTTTACACCTTTTTTATAACCATATTCAATTACTTTGGCGTATAAAGCACTTCCAATATTTAATCCTCTTTTACTTTTTGTAACAATTAAATCTTCTAAATGAATTGTAGGGCCTTTCCAAGTTGAGTAACGTGGATAAAATAATGCCATTCCAACAATCTCATTATCTTGTTCAGCCACAAAAGTTTTAAATAATGGAGTTTCTCCAAAACCATCCTTTTCTAAATCTGCTATAGTAACTATTACAGCATCAGGTTCATTTTCAAAATGAGCCAATTCTTTTATTAATTTTAAAACAGATGGCATATCCGATTTTTCTCCTTTTCTTATTTTAAAACTCATTTCAAAAAATATTTTGTTTTTGCTAAAGTAAAAATCTTTAATTTAAGAAATTGAAAAACAAGGCGCTTTTTAAAAAATATTTTCTCGATATTTGTGCAAACAAACAACTCAATACATTTATGCCAAACAAGAACCTTACTTTAGGAGAATTTATAATTGAAAATCAAAAACACTACAAATCAACTTCAGGGGAATTTAATAGATTAATTAGCTCAATTAAATTAGCTGCTAAAGTTGTTAATTATAAGGTAAATAAAGCTGGTTTAGTTGATATAACTGGTAATGCAGGCGAAACAAATATTCAAGGTGAAGATCAGCAAAAATTGGATGTATATGCCAATGATGTTTTTATGCAAACTCTTATAAACAGAGAAATTGTTTGTGGAATTGCCAGTGAAGAAGAAGATGAATTTGTTACAATTAAAGGAAAACATGGAACAAACGAAAATAAATACATTGTATTAATGGATCCTTTAGATGGGTCTTCAAATATTGATGTAAATGTTTCTGTTGGTACTATTTTTTCAATATATCGCCGTGTAACTCCTATAGGAACACCGGTTGAAACAGTTGATTTTTTACAACGCGGAAATCAACAGGTAGCTGCAGGATATGTTGTTTATGGAACATCTACAATGTTGGTTTTAACATCAGGCCATGGAGTGAATGGATTTACCCTGAATCCTGCAATAGGAACATTTTATTTGTCTCATCCAAATATGAATTATCCTGAAATCGGGAAAATTTATTCAATCAACGAAGGAAATTATGTTCATTTCCCGCAAGGAGTAAAAGATTATTTAAAATATTGCCAAGAAGAAAAAGAAAATAGACCTTATACATCACGTTATATTGGTTCATTAGTTTCAGATTTTCATAGAAATATGATTAAAGGTGGTATTTATTTATATCCTACAAGCACTAAAAATCCACAAGGGAAATTACGTTTACTTTACGAATGCAATCCAATGGCTTTTTTAGCTGAGCAAGCTAACGGAAAAGCAAGTGATGGTTATATGCGTATTTTAGATATTAAACCAACTGAATTACATCAGCGTGTACCTTTTTTCTGTGGAAGTACAACAATGGTTGATAAAGTTGAAGAATTGATGGCTAAATACCCTGAAGATGCAAATTATGCATTAATAGAGGATTAATTAAATTATTTTTTATTAATTTTATAA
>NZ_CALAEQ010000006.1 GCF_937891065.1 uncultured Lutibacter sp.
CCATTATTAATTACAAACACTGTTAATTATTTGATTTAATAATTATTAATAATTACCAATATTACTATAACGTATTCGTGATTTTTTCAACTATTTTTCAATAATTTATCTACTTTTGTAAATATACTACAGAATAGATTTTATGATAAAAAAACAAGGACTTTACTCCCCAGAATTTGAACATGAAAATTGCGGTGCTGGTTTTATTTGCAACTTAAAAGGAGAAAAAACGAACCAAATTATACACGATGCTCTAGAAATTTTAGTAAAACTAGAACATCGTGGTGGAGTTAGTTCTGACGGAAAAACAGGTGATGGCGCAGGATTATTAATTGATATTCCTCACGAATATTTTAATAGAGTTTGTAAATTTAAATTACCTGCAAGAAGAGAGTATGCCGTTGGTATGGTTTTTTTTCCAAAAAATAAAAATCAGTATAACTATTGTAAAGATATTTTTGAAAAAGAAATATTAAATCAAGGTCTAGAAATTTTAGGGTGGCGAGATGTTCCCGTAGATTCTTCACAACTTGGTGAAATTGCGCTTGCTTCAGAACCAACTATCAATCAAATATTCGTTGGTAAAGGTTCAATTAAAGATGAAAACGCTTTTAAAGCAAAATTATATGCTGCTCGAAAAATAACAGAACATACTATTGCAGCTTCAAAAATGTCTGAAACTTCGTATTTTTATGTTACTAGTTTTTCACATACTACCTTAATTTACAAAGGTATTATTATGCCTGAAGATATTGGCCCTTATTTTATTGATTTACAACAGCCAGATTTAGTAACTAGATTAGCTTTAGTACATCAACGATTCTCAACAAATACAATGCCTTCATGGGAATTAGCACAACCTTTTAGATTAATGTGTCAAAATGGAGAAATAAATACTTTGAGAGGTAACGTTGGTAGAATGCGTGTACGTGAAGAAATTATGCAAAGTGAAATATTTGGGGATCAAATTGAAAAATTATTTCCAATTATTTTACCTGGAAAATCTGATTCTGCCTCCATGGATATGGTAGTTGAATTACTTGCATTATCAGGTAGATCTTTACCAGAAGTAATGATGATGATGGTTCCTGAAGCTTGGGAGAAACATGCAACCATGTCTGAAGAAAGAAAAGCATTTTATGAATACAATGCTTGTATTATGGAACCTTGGGATGGCCCAGCTTCCATTCCATTTACAGATGGAGATTATATTGGCTCCTTATTAGATAGAAATGGATTAAGACCTTCAAGATATACGGTTACAAAAAGCGGAAAACTAATTATGTCTTCAGAAATAGGTGTCGTTGATATAGCCCCTGAAGATATTGAAAGACATGGTAGATTAGAGCCTGGTAAAATGTTTCTAGTTGATATGAATGAAGGTAGAATTATTAATGATGAAGAAATAAAATCTAAAATTGTTAGAGAAAGACCTTATAAAAAATGGTTGGATGCTACTCGGAAAAATTTAATAGAAATCCCAAACACTAATGAAGCTTTACCTATAGAAAATACAGATCTTAAAACACGCTCTCGTTTGTTTAATTATACCACTGAGGATATACAAGTAGTTGTTACACCTATGGCACAAAATGGTAAAGAAGCTTTAGGGTCTATGGGAATTGATACTCCTCTTGCAGTTTTATCAGATAGACCTCAACTTATTTCTAACTATTTTAAACAACTATTTGCTCAGGTTACCAATCCGCCTTTAGATGGAATTAGAGAAGAAATTGTTACAGATATCAGTTTAAATTTAGGAAAAGATAGAAATATTTTTAGTATTACTGAAAGACAATGTAGAAAACTTCGAATTCAGAATCCAGTAATTTCAAACAATGATTTAGAAAAAATAAGACATATATCACTCAATGATTTTAAATCAATTACCATTGAAATTCTTTATAAAAAAGAAAGAGGCTTAAATGGTTTAGAAGACGCTTTGGAAGATATTGTAAATCAAGTTTCTAAAGCTGTGGATGACAAAACTAATATTATTATTTTATCAGATAGAGGTGCTAGTAAAGAATTTGCTCCTATCCCTTCTCTATTGGCTTGCTCATACGTAAATCATTCACTAAACAGATTAAGAAAACGTTCTTATTTTGATATTATTATTGAATCTGCAGAGCCACGTGAACCGCATCAATTTGCTACTTTATTTGGCTATGGAGCAAGTGCCGTTAACCCATATATGGTGAACGAACTTATTAGAGTTCAAGTTAAAAAAGGGTTTATCACAGGTATTGATGAGCAAAAAGCAGTAGACAATTTTAACAAAGCAATTGGACAAGGTATTTTAAAGATTATGAATAAAATTGGAATCTCTACATTACACTCATATAGAGGTTCACAAATTTTTGAGATTGTTGGTTTCAACTCTAAATTTGTTGAAAAATACTTTCCATACACCACTTCAAGAATTGAAGGTATTGGATTGTATGAAATTGAAAAAGAAATTTCTAAAAGATATGAATATGCCTATCCTAAAACTTTAATTAAAAACAGATTAGGTTTAAATATTGGTGGGCACTATAGATGGAGACGTGGTGGAGAAAAACATTTATTCAATCCAACAACCATTTCTAAATTACAGCAAGCCGTTCGCTTAAGTGATCAAAAAAGTTATGATGAATATGCAAAAGCCGTAAATGACCAAGCTGAACACCTAATGACAATTAGAGGCTTATTCGAATTCAATAACTTTGACCCAATTCCAATTGAAGAAGTTGAACCTTGGACTGAGATTGTAAAACGTTTTAAAACGGGTGCAATGTCCTATGGTTCTATATCAAGAGAAGCACATGAGAACTTAGCCATTGCAATGAATCGTATTGGAGCTAAAAGTAATTCAGGTGAAGGTGGTGAAGACAGAAGACGTTTCCAAAAAGACATCAATGGTGACAGCCGTAATTCTGCTATTAAACAAGTAGCTTCTGGGCGATTTGGAGTAACTTCTCATTATTTAACAAATGCTGAAGAAATTCAAATTAAAATGGCACAAGGTGCAAAACCTGGTGAAGGTGGTCAATTACCTGGTGAAAAAGTATTACCGTGGATTGCCGAAACCAGAAATTCTACACCTTATGTTGGTCTAATATCTCCTCCTCCACATCACGATATTTATTCTATTGAAGATTTAGCACAATTAATTTTCGATTTAAAAAATGCCAATAGAGAAGCACGTATCAATGTAAAATTGGTTTCTGAAGTTGGTGTTGGTACTATTGCCGCAGGTGTTGCAAAAGCAAAAGCTGATGTTGTTTTAATTGCAGGTTATGATGGTGGTACAGGCGCTTCACCTTTAACCTCATTAAAACATGCAGGTTTGCCTTGGGAACTTGGTTTAGCTGAAGCACAACAAACATTAGTATTAAATAATTTAAGAAGTAGAATTGTTGTTGAATGTGACGGACAGTTAAAAACTGGTCGTGACGTTGCAATTGCTGCGCTATTAGGAGCCGAAGAATTTGGCTTTGCCACTGCTCCATTAGTAGCTTCTGGGTGTATTATGATGCGAAAATGTCATTTAAATACGTGTCCGGTTGGTATTGCAACTCAAGATAAAGAGTTGCGTAAAAACTTCAAAGGCACACCAGAACATGTGATTAATTTCTTCTTTTATATTGCTGAAGAATTAAGAGGTATTATGGCTCAGCTCGGATTTCGAACTATGGATGAAATGATTGGACAAACTTCAAAAATAAATTCAAATAAAGCTATTACTCATTATAAAGCTAAAGGTTTAGATTTATCTTCCATATTACATGTGCCTGAAGGTTATAGCAAAATGCCTTTAAAAAATACTGAAAAACAAGATCACGCTTTAGAAGGTGTACTTGATTTTGAAATTCTAAAAGACTCTCACAGAGCTTTATTTAGAAAAGAAAAGATGATTTTAAACTACCCTATCTGCAATATGGATAGATCTGTAGGCGCCATTGTAAGTAATGAAATTTCAAAAGTTTATGGACATTTAGGGTTACCTGAAGATACTCTGAGTATCAATTTTACGGGCTCTGCCGGTCAAAGTTTTGGAGTATTTGGAGTTCATGGTTTAACTTTTACAATTGAAGGAAACAGTAATGATTATTTAGGAAAAGGATTATCCGGAGCAAAAATCATAGTAAAAAAACCAGCTAAAGCAGATTTTATTGCTGAAGAAAATATTATAGTGGGTAATGTTTGTCTGTTTGGTGCCATTGAAGGCGAAGCCTATATTAATGGTATTGCAGGTGAACGTTTTGCAGTTCGAAACTCAGGTGTAACAGCAGTTGTAGAAGGCGTTGGAGATCACGGATGTGAATATATGACTGGAGGTAAAGTAGTTGTACTTGGTAAAACAGGACGGAATTTTGCTGCAGGAATGAGCGGTGGTATTGCATACATCTACGATCCTGAAAATAAATTCACAAACGGATTATGTAACACAGAAACAATAGAATTTGAAACTATTGAAACAGACGATGCTCAAGAATTAAAAGCGTTGATAACAAAACATGTTCTTTACACAAATAGCAACAGAGGTAAAGAATTATTAGAAAATTGGGAACAAAGCTTAAACAACTTTGTAAAAGTAATGCCAATTGAATATAAGCGTGCTTTAAAACGTTTAGAAACTGAAGAACCAATAACCGAAGAATTAACAGCATAATAGTATGGGAAAAATAACAGGTTTTAAAGAATTCGAAAGAAAAGACGAGACGTATAAAGCAGTTAAAGAACGTGTTGGTAATTACAATGAATTTACCATACCATTAAGCAAAGCTGAAATCACAAAACAAGGCTCACGCTGCATGGATTGTGGAATTCCTTTTTGTCACAGCGCATGTCCGCTTGGAAATTTAATTCCAGACTTTAATGAAATGGTTCATAAAGGAGAATGGAAAAAGGCAGCCTATATATTACATACAACAAATAATTTTCCTGAATTTACAGGCCGTTTATGCCCCGCTCCTTGCGAGCAAGCTTGTGTATTAGGAATTATTGATGATCCAATCTCAATTGAAAATATTGAAAAAAATATTGTTGAAAGAGCTTTTGCTGAAGGATGGATTATAGCACAACAACCTTCCTTAAGAACTGGAAAAAAAATAGCTGTTATTGGCTCTGGACCAGCCGGATTAGCAGCTGCACAACAATTAAACAGAGCTGGACATTTAGTTGCTGTTTTTGAACGTGATGATGCACTTGGAGGATTATTACGTTACGGAATACCAAACTTTAAATTAGAAAAAGAAATTATAGATAGGAGAATTGCAATTTTAAAAGAAGAAGGTATTGAATTTTACACCAACGTAAATGTTGGTGTAAACTATTCAATAGAAAAATTAAATAAATTTGATGCTATTGTATTATGTGGTGGAGCAACGCAGCGTAGAAGTTTACCCATTGAAGGCATAAACAGCAAAGGAGTTGTACAAGCAATGACGTTCTTGAAACAACAAAATAAAAGAAATTCAGACACTAAATTTTATGAAGAAGATATTCTAGCAGCCAATAAAAATGTTATTGTAATTGGTGGTGGTGATACAGGCTCAGATTGTGTTGGAACCTCAAATCGTCAAGGAGCTACATCGGTTACTAACTTTGAAATAATGCCTAAACCACCTATTGGCAGAAGTGAAAGCACACCTTGGCCATTTTGGCCAATACAACTAAAAACATCCACTTCACATGTTGAAGGTTGTGATAGAAATTGGTTGATAAATACCAAAGAATTTATAGCAGATGGAAATGGTAAATTAATAGCGTTAAAAACTATACAAGTAGAGTGGATTTATGAAAATGGACAACGACCAGTATTAAAAGAAATTTCTGGAACAGAAAAAATTTGGCCTTGTGATTTAGTATTATTAGCACTTGGATTTACCGGACCTGAAGCTACTTTAAGCACTCAACTTGGAATTGAAGTTGATGGCAGAAGTAATTATAAATCAAGCAATTATCAAACTAATGTGCCTCATATTTTCACTGCTGGGGACATGCGAAGAGGGCAATCACTAATTGTTTGGGCAATTTCAGAAGGTAGAGAAGCGGCCAAGAAGGTAGACGAATATTTAATGGGTTACAGCAACTTACCCAGTAAAGGTGATGGAGATTTACCTCCTATGTAAACAATTGACACATTATATAATTGGCTTAATTTCAAATAAAATTCAAAACTATTTTTAGCAAACTAAAAATGGTCTTTTTACATTTAATTTGCATTTCTAGCTAAATTTAACACTCTAACGCACTGATAAATAAGCTTTTTATGTGACTTAAATAACATAGTGAATTCTCATTTACTGATTTTAATCATCTTTTTAAATTCAAAACACTTCTAAATTAGTAGTTAATTTAATCATAATTACATATCTAATTTAAAATTTAAAAAATGAAAAAAATTGTATTCCTTTTAGTCTTAATTATTTCAATAATTTCTTGTAAAACAGAAAATAAAAAAGTTGAAGAAGTAATAGCAACAGAAACTATTGAAACACCAATATTAGCCTTAAGTGAATTTGATATAAAAGCTGGTAATTATATAAATAAAGAAGTAATTGTTCAAGGAATTGTAGATCACGTTTGCAAACATGGCGGGAAAAAAATATTGTTAGTTACAGATAACGGAAGAGTTCATATTACTTCTGAAGAAAGATTTGATGAAGCCTTAATGGGTAATGAAATTGCATTAACGGGTATTGTTCTTGAAGAAAGAATTGATGAAGCTTACTGCTTAAAAATGGAAGAAGATAATATTAAAAGTCATTCAGAAGGAAATTCAAATGACGAGCAGTTTATAGCCAAAAAGAATCACGTTCAGGAATATAGAGATCAAATGAAAGCTAACAATACTGACCATATTTCAAATTACTCGTTAGATTATGTTTCACATACTGAAGTGAAGTAATTCTATGTTTCAAATGAAATTATTGCGAAAATGGAGTAGAATACTCCACAGAGATGTTGGTTTCTTTTTTATTGGAACCACATTAATTTATGCCATTTCAGGTATAGCTTTAAATCACATGGCCGATTGGAATCCTAATTATAAAGTTGAGATTAATCATTTTACAACTTCTATAAATTTGGAAAAAACAGCTTCACTAGAAAATAATATTTTAAATCTTTTAGATAAAATTGATTCAAGAGATAACTATAAAAGTCATTATTATTCAAATCCTAATACGCTGAAAATATTTTTAAAAGGAGGTTCTTCAATTTATGTAAATATAAAAAGTGGAAAAGGGATGGCTGAATACTTAAAACGTCGTTCTGTCTTTTATGAATCAAATTATCTACACTACAATCCAAATAGACTTTGGACTTGGTTTTCAGATATTTATGCTGCTGCACTTATTTTATTTGTTGTGACTTCATTTTTTATAACAAAAGGCAAGCATGGTATTTTAGGAAGAGGAGGAATTTATACTGCTCTTGGAATTTTAATTCCAATATTATTTTTGATCTATTATATGTAAATAAAGAAGATTTTTTTGAGCAAATTATTTTAATGCTATAGAATCAATCACTAGTTTGAATTGTTCATTACTTTTATTTCCAATTAAAAAGCCTACTTCTTCAAGTTTGCTTGAAGAAAAGTTAGAAATATCAAGTTTTCGACCTCTAAAGAATGGCTGAAGATCGGATAATAAAATTTCGATAGTCTGCCATTCTCCATTGGTTTTAAATACTCTCATATAAGATTCTTGATTGTATTTATTAGGTTTTGCTCTAAACTGATATTCTTTTCCATCGCCCTTTAATCTTATACTTACTTTTTTGAATCCTTCAATGTTTTTTTCATCAAATCGATATCGTAAAAACGAAAACCCTCCATTATTTTCTAAAGATATAGTTCCTGTAAAAACACCATTCCCATCTTCATTTAAATAGAATTCACTTGTTGAACGACCTCCCATTACCACATCATTAACTAACCTCCAATCAGAAATAACACTCGTTTTATTAAAATCAAAAATTTGCATACTATTACTTATTATTATTGACATTATTATAATTTTTAAAAACATTTCCTTTTTACTTTAACGAACCAAACAACTCAAT
>NZ_CALAEQ010000007.1 GCF_937891065.1 uncultured Lutibacter sp.
CCAGCCTTTGGAATGTTAGGAATTGATTTTGCTCATGGATTCGATCCTTTACCAGGAACTTTAGAAAAATCAGGATGGCAAACTCACTTTATTATAGGGCAACAATTTTAATCTAAATCAGTTATATTTGTAAATGATTATTAAAATGGCACGATTTTTTCTTAAAACATATTAACTATGATAAAAAAAGTTCTTTTATTTGCTTTCCTAATTTTGAGTTTTGCTTCAAATGCACAAAAAGCTCAAAGGATTGGTTATATTGATATGGAATATATTTTAGAAAATGTTCCTGAATATAAAGAAGCTCAAGCAAAAATAAATGCTAAAGCAAATGGTTGGCAAAATAATATTGAAAAACAACTAAAGGAAATTGAAGATTTAAAAGCTGAATTAAATAATGAGAAAGCTTTATTAACTGAAGAACTAATTTTTGAAAAAGAAGAAGATATACAAATATTAGAAATTGAGGTGAAAAAATTACAAGCAAGCTATTTTGGCGTAAATGGAGATCTGTATTTTTTAAGACAACAATTAGTAAAACCAATTCAAGATTTGGTTTATAATTCAGTTCAAGATATTGCTACAAAAAGAAAATATGATTTTGTACTAGATAATTCAAGTTCACTAATTATGTTGTACACAAATAAAGCATATGATATTAGTGACTTAATTATTACAGCTATTAATAGATCAAAAAAGACTACTGAAGTTGAAGAAAAGAGGAATAAAAAAGGTGAACAAAAAAATGAGTCAGCTGTTATTAGTGAAGAAACACAAAATAAATTAACCGATCGAGAAATAAAACAAGCTGAATTAAAAAAGAAAATAGAAGATAAAAAAGCTGCTCAACTGAAAAAGCGTGAAGAATTAAAAGCCGCTATTGAAGCCAAAAGGCAAAAAAGAATACAAGAAATTGAAGACGCTAAAAAAGCAAAAGAAGAAAAACAAGAGAATAATTAATTAAAAACAACAAATTAAAAATGAAAAATTTTAGAACTTTATTATTAATTGCAATAATTACTTTAGGATTTAACACAGTACAAGCACAACAAAAAGTTGGTCATATTAGCACCGATTTATTAATAAGTTTAATGCCTGAAACTAAAGCTTTAAATACTGAGTTAGAAAAATTAAGCAAAACATACGAGAATGAATTAAAAGCTGAAGAAGCTAAATTAGAAGCTAAATTAAAAAAATACCAAGCTGAACAAGGTTCTCAAACTGACGAAGTAAACCAACAAAGAGGAGCTGAAGTTCAACAAGATCAACAAAATTTGTATCAAGCATCTCAAGTTGCTAGAGAAGATATTACTAAAAAAAGAAACGAAAAATTAAAACCAATTTTAGAAAAAGCTAAAAATGCTATTGATGAAGTTGCAACTGCACAAGGTTTTACATACGTTTTAGAAGCATCTACTCTAATTGTTGCTAATGGTACAGATTTATTACCATCAGTAAAAACGAAGTTAGGTATTCAATAAAAAAATATTGATTCAAAAAAATCCCGCACTTGCGGGATTTTTTTTTACTTTTATTCTAATGAAAAACAAACCTATTGGCATCTTCGATTCTGGAATTGGCGGTACATCTATTTGGAAAGAAGTTATAAAACTACTTCCCAATGAAAACACCATTTATTTAGCTGATAGTATAAATGCTCCCTATGGAGAAAAATCACCTGAAGAAATTATTTTATTAAGTATTAAAAACACAGAACTTTTAATTTCAAAAGGTTGTAAACTTATTATTGTTGCCTGTAATACAGCAACCACTAATGCCATTGATTATTTACGAAAAACCTATACGATACCATTTATAGGCATTGAACCTGCCATTAAACCTGCGGCGCTTTTAAGTAAAACTGGTGCTATAGGAATTTTAGCAACTAAGGGAACCTTAACAAGTAAGTTGTTTGAAAAAACAGCTGCTGAATACACCAAAAACATCACCACTATAGAACAAGATGGCGAAGGCTTAGTACCACTTATTGAAGCCGGTAAATTAAACTCTAAAGAATTAAATGAGTTGCTTTCAACCTATTTAAAACCTATGCTAAATTTTAACATCGATCATTTAGTCTTGGGCTGCACACATTACCCCTATTTAATTCCACAAATAAAAGAAATTTTGGGATCCGATGTGAATATTATAGATTCTGGTGAAGCTGTTGCCAAACAAACAAAAGTTGTTTTAGAAAAGAACAACTTACTTTCAGCTAAAACTACCTTTAGCCAACATCAATTTTATACCAATATTAATTCTAAAGTACTTCAAGAAATACTACACAATGTTTTGGCAAAATTTAGTGTTGAAAAAATGGAGTTTTAGTATTATTCTACTTCTTTCGCAAATGATATTGAAGTAATCTGTAACATCTGTGTTACAAATTAAATTGTCAAAAAAAGCACTACATGATGGTTATATAGTTTGTTCCCTGCTCGACTGGAGACCCTACAATATTTATTCAAATCTTGAAATAGCCTCACTTTAGCTCGTCCTAAGCTAAAATAAAAAATCTCAATAACATTATTTTTTTACAAATTTATAATAGCCAGCCATAAATAGGCCATATAATGCAGACATCATTAATTGCATTTTAACAAATAATAGCCAAGTGTCAGCTGAAAAGAACTCAGCAATCATTCCATCTAATCCACCATGATTAAAAATAGAAAATATTATTTTAAGAATAGTAATCACTATTAAAAATATGAAACCAAATCGCAACGTCAATTTTAAAAAAGGTTGATTTTTATATGTACTCATTTATTTTAATTTTTTGTTATTCTGGTGACGATCGTGATCTCGTTTTGTTTTTACATCCATTTTTTTATCAAATGAAGCTTGTAAATCTATCCCCGTTTGGTTTGCTAAACATAACACAACAAAAACAACATCGGCTAATTCTTCGCCTAAATCCTTCCCTTTATCACTTTCTTTTTCACTCTGTTCGCCATAACGTCTTGCAATAATACGAGCTACTTCGCCAACTTCTTCAGTTAATTGTGCCATATTGGTAAGTTCATTAAAATAACGAACTCCGTGTTCTTTTATCCAAGTATCAACTATTAATTGTGAGTTTTTAATATCCATAAAATATTGGTTTAATGATTCTTCAAAGATATCATTTCTTTATATAAATAGCTCAATTGCATTTTTATCATTTCAAAATATTTCACACAGCGTGTAATATTATTTAACTTAACACACTAATTAAGAAAAAACATTTAATGAGTAGCGATTTTTACACGAATTCAATTGTGCCTTATTCCGGGATAATTATTAAAATATGTAGGGCCTATACTGATTCTCAAGAAGATTTTGAAGATTATTATCAAGAAGTTTGTTTGCAAGTATGGAGAACTAAAGATCAATTTCGAGGAGAATCAAAATGGTCTACGTGGGTTTACAGATTGTCTTTAAACATTTGTTTAACAATGATTAAGAAAAAGAAAAATAATCGTCAGCATAGCGTATCTGATTATGTAGTTCCTGATGCAACAGAAGATAATCATGCGTTTTCAGATGAATCATTAAATCTATTATACGATGCTATTAAACAGTTATCTGAAATTGACAGAGCAGTAATTTTATTGTATTTAGAAGAAAGGCCTTATAGAGAAATAGGTGAAATTATTGGCACAAGTCACAATAATATTGCTGTGCGAATTACTAGAATTAAAGAACGTTTAAAAAAAATATTAAATTAAAAATGGAAAAATCAATAGAAACAATTTGGAAAGAGGGTTTTTTAAAAAACGATGCGCTTGTAGCTCCAAAATTAAATAATTTATACAATCAAAAATCCATTCATTTAGTAGATAAATTTAAAAGAATGTATCGCATAAATTGGATTGCGATTCTTGTATTTGCTTGTGTTTTAATTCCTATATCTATCTTCGTTAAAATACCATATATGGGGATTCCAATGGCTTTAATGTTTTTTGCAGTTCTTTTTATAAATAGAAAATTTAGCAAAAAATTAAATAAAATTGATACAACCGAAAATAGTTATCAATACTTAATGTCCTTTAACTCTTGGGTAAAAGAACTTGTACAAACAAACACAAAACTATCTCGAATTTTGTATCCATATATTTTTTTATCGCTCATTGCTGGATTCTGGTTTGGAGGCTTTGGTGAAAATATCCCTGGTAATGAATTTGTAGCTAATTTCCTTATCGAATTTCCTAATAGCTACTTAGTTTTTGGAATTCCTTTAGTTGGAATACTTATCTTTATAATTGGTGTAGGATTGTTGGCTTTCTTTGGTGGTGTTATAGGAAAATGGGATATAAATTTGGTGTATGGAGGAATCTTAAAAAAATTAGCCCTATTAATTTCTGAAATGGAAGATTTAAAAAAGTAACAACCTTTGAGAAAAATATGAAGGAAAGACTTTTTACTTTAAAAAACTTAAAAACGCTTCTCTAGAAATTTCATCGGCTCCTAAACTTGCTAAATGATTATTATAAACCTGACAATCTATTAACTTATAATTTTCTTTTTCCAGTTTTTGAGCCAAATAAATAAATGCCATTTTTGAAGCATTACTCACTTTACTAAACATACTTTCACCGCAAAAAACAGTTCCTAAATCAATCCCGTATAAACCACCAACCAATTTTTTATCACCTTGAGCGGAGTCGAAATGTTGCCAAACTTCAACCGATTTTGCAATTCCTTTTTTATGAAGTTCAATATATGATTGTTGAATTTCATTGGTAATCCAAGTTCCACCTTGGTCTGCAGTTCTGAAAATGGTTTTACAATTAGAAATAACTGCTTCAAAATTCTGATTAAATGTTATTGTGAATTCCCGTTTACGAATAACTTGCTTCATACTTTTTGAAATTTTTAAGTTTTCAGGAAACAACACCATTCTAGGGTTTGGACTATACCAAATTATTGGTTCTCCTTGATTGTACCAAGGGAAGATTCCACTTTTATAAGCTAACAATAATCTTTCAACCGATAAATCTCCACCAATAGCTAACAAGCCATCTTCATTTGCTAAATGTATTGGAGGAAATATCAATTCTTTTGAAAGTAGATACATTTTTAACTAATTTTCACAAATATAATCAAACAAAAAAGAGAAAAGTTTACACTTTTCTCTTTTAAAATATTATTTTAGATTTACTTAAAAAGGTAAATCGTCTGGCTCACTATCATTTAAGTCAGTAGTTGTTTCTAAATTATCTAAAGGTGCCATTGGCGGAACAGAACCTCCTACGCCTTGCTCAGCCTCAACTCTCCAACCTTGTATTGCATTAAAATAAACAGCTTCTCCTTGTGGATTAATCCACTCTCTACCTGTTAAATTAATTGATATTTTCACATCTTGCCCTACTTGAACATTATTTAACAAATCACATTTATCTTGTACAAATTCAATTTTTAACATTTGTGGATACTGGTCATTTGTAGTCAATACCATTTCTCTTTTTCTAAAACCACCTGTTCCAAAAGTTTTGGTTTCTTCAATTTTTTTAATTTTTCCTGTAACTTCCATATCTTAAAATTAATTCATTAAAAGTACTTTCCAAGCACTTATCACATCATTTTTTTCTAAAAATGCTTTCGCAAATGTATGTTTTTTTGTAGAATTATTCCCCACATAATTAGCATGTTCTTTTGCAAACTTATTAACATCTTCTTCCGAAGGAATAGCTTCAACGTTCCCCAACATTCCTAAATTGTTACCAGTTAAAATACTACTATTTCTAATTTCAGAAGGAATTGCATCAACACCAATGCCTAATATTGATAAAGGCTTCGGGATTTCAAAAAAACCTTCTCTTGCTCTTGAATATAAACTACCTCCAGCTCGAGCAACTAAATCTAATTTTTGCTGATCAATACTTCCTTCTTTATCTAAAAAAGCTTCATTTATATGCAATTTCACTACTTCACAAATTATTAAATTTCCTGCACCTCCTTCATTACCTAATTCAATTACTTCAGTCACTTTACATTCTATTTGTACTGGCGATTCAGCTACTCTAAAAGGCTTTATTTTTTCAGAAGCTAACATTGTAAAACCTGCCTTTTCAAACTCATTTATACCTTCTGGATATTCAGTACTTGACAATGACATTTGTTGTACAATATCATAATTTACCATATTTATCACAACTTCTTTGGTAGCTTTAGCATTGTCTAAGGTGTGCTTGGTAGTATTTCCTCGTACTCTTCTGGCTGGTGAGAAGATTAAAATTGGTGGATTTGCACTAAAAACGTTAAAAAAACTAAATGGCGACACATTTGGATTCCCATCAACATCAATTGTGCTCGCTAAAGCAATTGGCCTTGGTGCAATTACACTTAATAAATATTCATGTAATTTTACTGTTGGAATATCTTTTGGATTAATACTTAACATTGTTTTCAATTTTAAACAAATATAAATAATTTGACTTATAAATAATATCTATTATATTTTTAAGTTATATCAACATAAATTCTATATTTGAATATGGCTTCACATAAAAATTCTCAAATTATAAGATGGGTTGTAATAATTACTTCTTTTATTATTGTTGCGCTAATTTTGTGGAATACATATGACTTTTTTAAAAAGTTTAAAACTGAAGAACGTGCTAAAATGGAAATTTTAGCAAAAGCTTACGAGCGTTTTAGCACTGCCGATTTAGATGCTGAAATTTCACTCGAATCTAAAATTATTGGTAACAATCATAATATTCCTATGATTATTACTAATGAAAAAGACAGTATTACAGAATGGTCCAATTTAGATATTGAAAAGTCAAAAGAATCTAAATTTTTACAGAAGCAACTTTCTATAATGAAAGGGCAAAACAAACCTATAATTATAAATTATACACTTGATAATGATGTTTTTATGTCTTATATATATTATAGAGATTCTGATTTGCTAACCAAATTAAAATATTATCCTGTTGCGCTAATTCTTATCTTATTTTTATTTGCAAGCGTTATTTATTTATTTTTTAAATCTAATAAAGTTGCTGAACAGAACAAACTTTGGACAGGTATGGCAAAAGAAACGGCACACCAAATTGGTACTCCCTTATCTTCTCTATTAGGCTGGATTGAAATTTTACGCCTTGAAAATACTGATGAAGATACTGTTAAAGAAATTGAAAACGATGTGTATAGATTAAATACCATTGCTGAACGATTTTCAAAAATTGGTTCTATTCCAATATTAAAAAAACTAGATATTGTTTATGCTACAATTAGTTCTTTTAATTATTTAAAATCAAGAAGTTCTAAACAAGTTGAATTTATTTTTAATGCTCCAAAAAAAGAAATTTTTTCGAACATAAATCTTCAACTATTCAGTTGGGTTATTGAAAATTTAGTAAAAAATGCGATTGACGCTATGGAAGGAAAAGGTAAAATTGAACTTCATATTACAGATAATGAGAAAAATGTGAATATTACCATTTCCGATACTGGTAAAGGCATTCCAAAGAAAATACAACAGCAAATATTCTCACCTGGTTTTACCACTAAAAAAAGAGGTTGGGGACTTGGTTTATCTCTTGCAAAAAGAATTATTGAAGATTACCATAACGGTAAAATTTCAGTTTTAAAATCGGAAATAAATAAAGGATCTACTTTTGCTATTTCGTTAAAAAAATAAGGTTATAAATTATCTGCAATTGCTTTTGCTATAGCTTCAAATTCTTCAGGTTGAAGTGTTACTTTCTTTATAAACTGAATATCTTCCATGGCTTGTAGAGGTATTAAATGTACGTGCACATGAGGAACTTCCAGTCCAATAACACTCAATCCAATTCTCTTACAAGGAACAGCTTTTTCAATTGCTATGGCTATTTTTCTTGAAAAACTCATTAACTCATTATATAGTTCTTCATCTAAATCAAAAAGCTTATTTACTTCTTCTTTAGGAACAACTAGTGTATGACCTTTTGCATTTGGATTAATATCTAAAAATGCATAGAATTTTTCATTCTCAGCTACTTTATACGAAGGAATTTCACCACTAATTATTTTTGTAAATATTGACATCTTATTATATTTTAATCAAAAGTAAGAAACCCTTCTCAATTAACAAACTGAAAAGGGTTTACACGATTTTATTTAATATACTTTATCTTGAAATATCTATAATTTCAAAATTCATAACACCACTAGGAACTTGAATTTCAGCAACATCCCCTAATTTTTTACCAAGTAATCCTTTCCCTATTGGTGAATTTACTGATAATTTACCTTCTTTTATATTTGTTTCAGAATCAGCAACCAATGTATATGTAAATTCCATATTATTAGCTGTGTTCTTTATTTTTACTATTGAATGAATTAGTATTTTAGAAGTATCTAAAAGAGATTCATCAATAATTCTAGCATTAGAAACTACTTCCTTTAGTTTTGCAATCTTCAATTCTAAATGTGATTGTTCTTCTTTTGCTGCATGATATTCAGCATTTTCACTCAAATCACCTTTATCTCTTGCTTCAGCTATATCATTACTAACCCTAGGACGCTCAACATGTTCCAAATGCTCCAATTCATCCTTCAATTTTTTCATTCCTTCTACTGAATAGTACGAAATTTTACTCATAATTTATCATTTTAATAAATACAAAAAATCTCAATACTGAAAGCCAGAATGAGATTTAATACAAATGTACAAAATATTTGTAAATTGCAAGCGTTTACCAATAAACTTCAAATTATTACGATGCAGAAGCTACTTTATTTATTTTTAATTGTTGCTCTTATTTCATGTGAAAAAAACGAAACAAATGATATTTTACCATTTGCAAATGTTGATGTTACACTTAATTTAAATTTACCTCAATATCAAAATTTACAAATACCTACAGAATGGGTATATATTGAAAAAGGAGCAAACAGAGGTCTTCAAGGAATAATTATACAAAGTACTGGGCTTACGCCACCATATAAAGCATATGAAAGAGCTTGCCCAAATAATGATTGTACAACACCAATGGTTTTTGATGGAAGCTTAAAAATGAAATGTCCTTGTGACAATAGTGAATACAGTATTATTGATGGTGCTCCACAAACTGCTGGTAATTCTCATTTTGCAAGAGAATATAAAGTAAATCAAATAAACCCTTCAACTTTAATTATTACCAATAATTAACTCTCTAATTAAAAACGGATTCCTATTTTTGTACGAAATCAATAAAAAATGAAAAATTATTTTTCATCAAATTTTAAATTAGGCGTTTTAGGCGGTGGACAGTTAGGAAAAATGTTACTAGCTGAAACTCATAAATTTGATATTTACACTAGTATTTTAGATAATTCTGTTGAAGCACCTTGCGCTCAAATTTGTAATGAATTTCACCAAGGCAACTTATTAGATTTTGATGCCGTTTACAATTTTGGTAAAACAGTAGATCTACTAACTATTGAAATTGAACATGTTAATATTGAAGCCTTATTAAAATTAAAAAATGAAGGTTTAGAGATTTATCCTCAACCTAGTGTTTTACAAATTATACAACACAAAGGCAGACAAAAAGATTTTTTTGTTGAAAACAATATTCCAACTTCACCACATAAAAGATTTTCATCTCTTCAATTATTAAAAAAGGAAACTTTTGAATTTCCTTTCGTGTGGAAATCAGCTCAATTTGGATATGATGGTACTGGAGTTAAAATTGTTAGAAATCAAAGTGATATAAATTCATTAGCAAATGTTGAGTGTATTGTTGAGAAATTAATTCCTTTTAAAAATGAATTAGCTGTTATTGTTGCCAGAAACAAAAATGGAGAAATAAAAACATATCCTGTAGTTGAAATGGAATTTCATCCTGAAGCAAATCAGGTAGAATATGTAATTTGTCCAGCCAGAATTTCAGATGATGTTGCTGAAAATGCAAGAAAAATCGCTTTGAAAGTAGCTGAATCTTTTAAACATATTGGCTTATTAGCCGTTGAACTATTTCAAACTGAAAATGATGAAATTTTAGTTAATGAAGTTGCTCCTAGAACACATAATAGCGGCCATTATAGCATTGAAGCCTCTTATACAAATCAATTTGAACAACATTTAAGAAGTATTTTAAATCTTCCGTTAGGAAATACGGATAGCAAAGTTGCAGGAATTATGGTAAATTTGGTTGGTGAAGAAGGTTTTTCTGGTGATGTTGTTTATGAAAATATGGAAGAAATCTTAAAAATGGATGGGGTAACGCCTCATATTTACGGAAAAAAACAGACAAGACCTTTCAGAAAAATGGGACACGTAACAGTTGTGAATAACAATTTAAATGAAGCTAGAAAAATAGCTGAAAAAGTAAAAAATACGATTAGAGTAATTAGTAAATAAACATATTATGAGCAAAGTAGGAATTATTATGGGGAGCAATTCAGATCTTCCAATTATGCAACAAGCTATTGATATTTTACAAAGTTTCGCTATTGAAACTGAGGTTGATATTGTTTCAGCACATAGAACTCCTGAAAAATTATTTGAATATGCAAAAAATGCTCACACACGTGGAATTTCAGTAATAATTGCAGGCGCTGGAGGTGCAGCACACTTACCAGGAATGGTAGCTTCTATGAGTCCGCTTCCTGTTATAGGCGTACCGGTAAAATCGAGAAATTCAATTGATGGATGGGATTCTGTATTGTCAATTCTTCAAATGCCTGGTGGAGTTCCTGTTGCAACCGTCGCGTTAGACGGTGCTCTAAATGCTGGAATTTTAGCTGCACAAATTATTGGAAGTTCTAATAAAAATATACAAAATACCATTCTTCAGTACAAAGAAGATTTAAAAATAAAAGTTAATAAAGCTGCATTAGACCTTAAAAATAATTTATAAAGTGATATCCTTGTCTTGTGAAATTAGTTTTCCCTCATGGTTTGTATAACTAAATTTAGGAGTTAAGGTATTTATATGTTTTTTTTCAATTAAACCTTTTACCTTTATGATCTTTTCAGGGTTTTTAGTCATTTTTGATTGGGCTTTGTATAAATCGCTTT
Source organism: uncultured Lutibacter sp. (assembly GCF_937891065.1). GTDB lineage: Bacteria > Bacteroidota > Bacteroidia > Flavobacteriales > Flavobacteriaceae > Lutibacter. The sequence goes on from NZ_CALAEQ010000007.1 coordinate 10,982, forward strand.
GTATCGAGATTGTTTTCATTATAGTATCATTAAAAAATTACTAACTAAAATTAGAACGCACAAATACTACTTTAGTATATTTTTTAACAAAAAAAATATGTTAAAACTCACTTAAAATATGGTTAATTATAACTCGCGTACATTTAAAATTAAATACAACATAATATTTTTACACACTAACTATTATTTCTACTTAAAAAAATGAAAAATCCATTATTAAATAATTTTAATACACTCTATTCAACTGCTCCTTTTTCAAAAATTAAAAACAACCATTTTAAACCTGCTTTTATTGAAGCTATTAAAATAGCTAAAGAAGAAATTGATATCATTACAAATAATGCTGAAGTACCAACTTTTGAAAACACCTTAGAAGAATTAGAATTTTCGGGACAAATATTAGATAGAATCTCAAGTGTATTTTTTAATTTAAATTCAGCAGAAACTAATGATGAAATTCAAAAAATCGCTCAAGAAGTTTCTCCAATGTTAAGTGAATTTTCAAATGACATCACTTTAAATAAGCAACTCTTTAAAAGGGTGCAATTAATATATGATATAAAAGATGAACTTAATTTAAGCCCAGAACAACATACGTTATTAACTGAGAAATACAAGAGTTTTGTTAGAAATGGGGCTAACTTAAATGAAACTGACAAGATAGAACTTCGGAAAATTGATGCTGAACTTTCAAAATTAAAATTAAATTTTGGAGAAAACGTACTAGCAGAAACACAAGCATTTGAACTTCATTTAATCGATAAAAAACAATTAAAAGGATTACCTGAAAGCACTATAGAAGCTGCACAAATGGTTGCCAAACAAAAAAATAAGGAAGGTTGGATTTTCACCTTAGATTATCCTAGCTATGTTCCATTTATGACTTATGCAGATGATAGATCGCTTAGAAAAAAAATGGCATTGGCGTTTGGAACAAAAGCATTTCAAAACAATAAGTTTAACAACCAACAAATAGTTTTAGACTTAGTTAAATTACGCTATAAAAGAGCTACAATTTTAGGCTACGAATCTCATTCACATTTTGTTTTAGAAGAGCGAATGGCAGAATCACCAAAAAATGTAACTACTTTTTTAGATGATTTATTAACAAAAGCTAAACCGGCAGCAGAAAAAGAATTTGAGAATCTTTTAAATTTCGCTAAAAAGGATAAAATCAATCAACTTGAAAAATGGGATAGTGCTTATTACTCTGAAAAACTTAAAAAAGAACTTTTTGATTTAGAAGAAGAACAATTAAAACCTTATTTTAAATTAGAAAATGTAATACAAGGTGTATTCACTGTTTCAAACAAACTATTTGATTTACAGTTTGAAGAAATTAACACCATAGATAAATACCATGAAGAAGTTAAAACTTATAAAGTAACAGATTCATCCGGTAATTATATTGCTGTTCTGTATGCAGATTTTTTCCCAAGAAAAGGTAAACGAAATGGCGCTTGGATGACTTCATTTAAAGGTCAATGGCAAAAAGATGGAGAAAACTCAAGACC
>NZ_CALAEQ010000008.1 GCF_937891065.1 uncultured Lutibacter sp.
AATAATAATAACAATAATAATGAATATACCAGCAGAATTAAAATACACAAAAGACCATGAATGGATTAAAATAGAAGGTAATACAGCAACAATAGGTGTTACACATTTTGCACAAAGTGAATTGGGCGACATTGTTTACGTTGATGTAGATACTTTAGATGAAACTTTGGAAAAAGATGAGGTATTTGGCTCAGTAGAAGCTGTAAAAACAGTCTCAGATCTTTTAATGCCTTTATCAGGTGAAGTAACCGCTTTTAATGAAGCACTAGAAGATGAACCAGAAAAAGTAAATTCAGACCCTTATGGAGAAGGATGGATGATTAAAATTTCAATCTCTGATCCATCTCAGATAGAGGAATTATTAAGTGCAGACGATTATAAAGAACTTATTGGAGCGTAAATTATATTTTTTTGTAGCAATTTATTTTACAATAGTAATTACAATTGGAAGTTTAATTTCAATAAATAGTATAATTAAATTACCTTCTGTCAATTATCTTGATAAATTTTTGCACATTTTAGCTTATTTTTTATTAACATTGAGTTGGCTTTTTGCATTAAAAAAAAGCTTTAAGTTAAAAAAGAAATTCGTTTTACTTATAATAGTTATATTCATTTATGGCATAATTATTGAAGTTTTACAAGGGAGTTTTACCAATTATAGACAAGCAGATATTTATGATATGTTTGCCAATTTAGGAGGTATCTTAATTGCGTATGTGTTTTTTAACACATTTTTTAAAAGAAATTAGAATGAAATAAAAAATATACTTGTATAATATATTAAAATTATTAAATTAGCAAACTATAAAATTTTTCGCAAATGCAAATTAAAAAGAATCCAAAAGCAAATCTAGAGAACTACAGCAAATTATTTATGCAGTTAGGTTTAGTTTTAGCGCTATTGATAGTGTACTTAGCCATTGAAAAAAAGACGTATGATAGAGTTATTGGCGAACTAGGTCCTGTTGTTCTAAATATGGAAGATGAAGAACAAACAATTGAAATAGAACAAGTAAAACCACCAGAACAAAAAACTCCACCACCACCTGCTCCAGATGTAATTGAAGTGGTGAAAGATGAGGAAGAAGTTGAAGAAACAGTAATAGAATCTACTGAAACAGATGAAGATGATGCTGTTGAAGTTGAGGAAATTATTGAAGTTGAAGAAGAAGAAGACATTATGGAAGATGTTCCTTTTGCAATTATTGAAGATGTCCCTGTCTTTCCAGGTTGTAAAGGTTCTAAAGCTCAGTTAAGAGAATGTTTACAAGATGAAATTACAAAACATGTGAATAGAAAATTTAATTCAGAATTAGCTTCAGACCTAGGATTAGCGCCAGGAGTTAAGCGTATTTTTGTAATGTTTAAAATTGATAAAACTGGTAACATAACTGATGTAATGGCCCGTGCTCCTCATAAAAGATTACAAGAAGAAGCAATAAGAGTTATTAATTTATTACCTAAAATGACACCAGGAAAGCAACGTGGTCGCCCAGTTGGTGTAAAATACAGTTTACCAATTGCATTTAAAGTAGAGTAAAAAAGACACTATATAATATTTAAAAAGCTCAACCAAACGAAACGGTTGAGCTTTTTTTTTTGGTATGTTTTTTGCTTTAACATAATTTTAACATTTATCCTTAAGTAGTAATTGTTATATAAATTAAGAATCTTAATACCACTCAAAACAATTAATTTTAAATAACAAGCTATTAAAAGGATGAAATAAAACTTATATAATTATGAGAACAAAAAAACATCCAAAAGCAAATTTAGAAAATTACAGTAAATTATTTGTACAATTAGGCCTTGTTTTATCATTACTTGTTGTGTATGTATTAATTCAAAACAAAACTTTCGAAAAAAACATTACAGGTATAGTAGGTGAAAATTTATCAGAAAACTTTACTCCTGAGCAAAATATAGAATATAAAATTGAACCAATTAAAGTACTTCCAATAAAAAAACTACAAGTTTTAATTAACATAAAAAAAGAAGATAATAATTCAGATATAGAAGAAGATGTATTTAAAATAATTGATCCAGACGGCCCAATTAAAGAACCTATATTTATTGAAGTAGATCCTAAGGAAGGTGATAATTTTATTGAAGATGTACCTTTTGAAATTATTGAAGATGTACCTGTATATCCTGGTTGTAAGGGTGATAAAGAACAATTAAGAGCCTGTTTGCAAGAAGAGATAAAAAAGCATATCAATAGAAAATTTAATTCAGGATTAGGATCTGAACTAGGTTTAACCCCTGGTGTCAAGAAAATTTTTGTGATATTTAAAATTGATAAAAATGGTGATATTACAAATGTACAAGCTCGTGCTCCTCATAAAAGATTACAAGAAGAAGCAATAAGGGTTGTTAATTTATTACCTAAAATGACACCAGGGAAACAACGTCAAATTGCGGTTGGTGTAAAGTATAGTCTGCCAATTGCATTTAAAGTAGAGTAAAAGAGGATGCTATGAAATACTTAAAAAGCTCAATCATTTAGTTGAGCTTTTTTTGACCTTAAATCATTGCTTTCTATTTAAATATTTTGTAAATTTAATATGATAATAATCTTGCAAGATTTTGCTTAATTATTTATTATTAACACATCCAATTTCTTGCATTATAAATAGTACTGTATACCAGTTTTTATAAATGATTCTTGTTTAATCCTAAAGCAAGTTAAAATGCAAATTAAAAAATATCCAAACGCAACGCTCGAAAATTATAGTAAAATATTAATCCAATTAGGATTAGTGTTAGCACTTTTTATTGTGTATCAATTTATGAATATGAAATCCTATCCCAATTCGATAAAGGATTTAGTAGGAACTTTTGTAACAGTTGATGAAACAGAAGATATTATTGAAATAAAAATAGTTGAACCAGAAATTGAACCAATTGCAAAAGCTGTTTTACCTGATAAAATTGTGCAAGTTGAAGATCAAGTTGAAATAGTTGAAACCATTATAGAATCAACTGAAACTGATGAATCACAAGCGGTAATTATAGATTTAGATAGAGAGGTGGTTGCTGTTGAAGAAGAGGAAGAAATGGTTGAAGATGTACCTTTTTTAGTAATTGAAAATGTTCCTGTTTTTCCTGGTTGTAAAGGAGATAATACTGAATTAAGAGCTTGTTTCTCTTCAGAAATGTCAAAATTTGTTTCAAAAAGATTTAATGCAGAGTTAGCAGCAGATTTAGGATTACCACAAGGTAGTATTCAACGAATTTTTGTATTGTTTAAAATTGATAAAAATGGAAATATTGCTGATATTCAAGCAAGAGCTCCACATAAAAAACTTCAAGAAGAAGCTATTAGAGTTATAAATTTACTTCCACATATGACTCCTGGAAGACAAAGAGGAAGAGCTGTTGGTGTTAGATACGGACTTCCAATAGTTTTTAAAGTAGAATAAATTAAATTTCAACTTTCAAATCTCATTATTGATAATTATTTTACGAAGTAATAGAATTTTATAAACTATTATATTCTGTAAATTAGTATTTTCGTAAAATAATAGTTCATAAGATGAAAGTAAATATATATTTAGACTCCACATATCTAAAAACAGCTGAACAAGCTGGTATTTCTGAAAAAGAAACAGAAAATAATGTTATAGAGTTAGTAAAAGAAGCAATTGAAAATAATTTTGTTTTGGCAATGATTCGCCCAAAATTTGTTGCAATGGCTCGTGAAATGGTAAAAAATGCTAATTCCGAAACATTAATAGGAACTGTAATTGGTTTTCATGAAGGAACCTATAGTACTGATGAAAAATTAATAGAAGCTAAAAAAGCGATTGAAGATGATGTTGATGAGTTGGATTATGTTATAAATTATAAAGCTTTTAAAGAAGAAAAAATTAACTTAGTAAAAGCTGAAGTTTTTAAAGGAACAAAATTAGCATTGGACCATAATAAAATCACAAAATGGATTATTGAAATAGCAGCTTTAACTAATGAAGAAATTGTTTCAATAACTCAATTAATTCGTGACGTGGTTTTAGATAATTTTGGTGAAGAGAATGCAGCTAAAGTTTTTGTAAAATCATCTACAGGTTTCTTTAAAACAGAAGGAGGTAAACCAAACGGTGCAACTTTTGAAGCGATGGAATTAATTGTAGAGAATTCAAAACCATTACCAGCAAAAGCAGCTGGTGGAGTTAGAAATTATGAAGATGCCGTTAAAATGGTAGAAATGGGAGTAACTCGTATAGGAACTTCATCAGCGAAATTAATTGCTGATGGTGGAGACACAAATGGAGGTTATTAAAAATGGAAAATTATTTTGCACATGAAACAGCCATAATTGATGAGGGTTGTGAAATTGGAAACGGAACTAAAATTTGGCACTTTAGTCATGTAATGCCAAACTCAACCATTGGTGAAAATTGTAACATTGGTCAAAATGTTGTTATTTCACCTAATGTAGTATTGGGTAAAAATGTGAAAGTCCAAAATAATGTATCAATTTATTCAGGTGTAATTTGTGAAGATGATGTGTTTTTAGGTCCTTCAATGGTATTTACCAATGTTATAAACCCTAGAAGTGCTATTGTTAGACGAGGTGAGTACTCAAAAACTTTGGTAAAAAAAGGAGCTAGTATTGGTGCAAATGCTACTATTGTATGTGGAAATGATATTGGCGAATATGCTTTTATTGGTGCAGGAGCAGTGGTAACAAAACAGGTTTTACCTTATGCATTGGTTGTTGGAAACCCTTCAAAACAAATTGGTTGGATTAGTGAATACGGCCATCGTTTAAAATTTGATAAAAACAATCTTGCAACTTGTATAGAGAGTGGCGAAAAATATCAATTAAAAGATAATAAAATAGAAAAAATCTCGTAATAGTAGCTATGAAGAAACTTAGTTTTATTTTCTTTCTTTTTTCAATATCAGTTTTTTCCCAAATAGAAAAATATCCTGTTTTCGCGGCTTGCGATTCTGTTACTATTTCTGAGATGTCGTTTTGCTTTAAAAATGAAGTTGAAAAGGCTATAATTAATGAATTTAAAGTCCCTGAAAAAATACAACAAGAAAATTTTAATGATACTATCAACATTGTTTTTTTAGTTAATACCTCAGGTGGTTTTCAAGTTATTTACGTGAATTCTCCTTATAAAGAACTAAAAGAAGAAGTTGAGCGTGTTTTTACAACATTACCAAAAATAACACCTGCAAAATATAACAACTATCCAGTTGAAATGCAGTTTGTTTTTCCTTTATCAATTCCTTTAGAAAATAATATTCAAGAAGAAATTAAGAAAAAAGAAGTGATAGTTGAAGTAATTCAACCAACTAAGGAAACTAAGGAGATAATAAAAAAAGTTACAAAAAACACATTATTTCCAGAACATAACAGCGAATTAAATATACCTTTTACTCATGCTGAATATAGTTCGTATGATTTTTATTTAAATAATGCCGATAATTCACATACTGCTGTTAAACCTTATTTGTATTCTGAAATAACTAAATATATTGATTTAGATGCACAAAAAAATAAGCTCATAAAACCAAAGTCAACTTGGTTTGGTAAAAAATTATTGAATGAACATATTGCATTTGTTAAGGGTGAAAATTTTTGGTTTACAATTGATCCGGGAGCTGATTTACAAGTTGGAAAAGATAGTGAAGATGTTAACACATTTAATAATACTAGAGCTATACATGTAAATGGCGCAATTGGAGAAAAATTTAGTTTTTCAACTAGTTTTTATGAAAGCCAAGGCCGATTTGCAAAGTATGTGAATGATTATGCGGAGTCAATTAGACCCGATGGTGGAAATCCGGCATTAATACCAGGAAGAGGAATTGCCAAGGAATTTAAATCTGACGCTTATGATTATCCTGTTGCTGAAGCTTATTTGTCTTATACACCGAATCAAACGTTTAATTTTCAGTTTGGAAATGGTAAAAATTTTATAGGTGATGGTTATCGCTCTTTGTTTTTATCAGATGTTGCTTCTCCGTATCCTTTTTTCAAAATAAATACTGATTTTTGGAAAATTAAATACACAAATCTTTGGATGTGGATGCAGGATGTTAGACCTGAACTAACAGTTGATGGAGCATATAAACAAAAATATATGGCAATTCATTATTTAAGTTGGAATGTTTCAAAAAAATTAAATATTGGGTTGTTTGAAACTGTTATCTGGGATGATACTAATGAAAGAGGTTTTGATGTTAATTATTTAAATCCACTTATTTTTTATACGGCGGTAGAATTTTCAACAGGATCAAGAGCAGGAAATACTTTACTTGGCTTAAGTTTAAAATATAAGTTAAAAGATATTTCAATTTATTCTCAATTGATATTAGATGAGTTTAGGGCATCTGAAATTACAGGAAGCGATGGTTGGTGGGCAAATAAATATGGAGTTCAAATAGGAGCTAAATATCACAATGCATTTAATATTGAAAACCTATACTTACAAGCAGAATATAATGCAGTGAGACCTTACACATATTCTCATGACGAGTTAAATTTAAATTACGGTCATAACAACCAGCCTTTAGCGCATTTATGGGGTTCAAACTTTAAAGAAACAATTGGTATTGCTAGATATACAAAGAACCGTTGGTTTGCTAATGCAAAAATAATTATAGGAGAAAAAGGCTTCGATTTTTCTGATGGAGTAGATACGTTTAGTTATGGTGGTAATGTCTTTCAAGATAATGATAATAGAGCAACAGATTATGGAAATGAAATTGGCCAAGGAAATACAGCAACTGTTTTTATTGGAGATTTACAAATAGGTTATTTATTAAATCCAGCTACAAATTTAAAATTGTTTGGCGGAATTACATTTAGAGATTTTAACCCAAATGCGCCAACAGGTGTATTTGATAAATCGAATTCAACTTGGATTTCATTTGGATTGAGAACCGATGTGTTTAATTGGAATTTCGATTTTTAATCGTTGTTATTGTCATCTTCTAATTCGTGAAGCTCATCAAGTTGCATGAGAATATCAAAAGTTTTTTTGGCTTCTTCTTCATCAATTATTGAAATTGCAGCACCTACATGAACCATTACATAATCTCCAATAACAGCTTCAGGAACCAAAGTTAAACTTACTTCTTTTATTATTCCATCAAAAGAAACTTTTCCAACTCTAAAAGTTTCATCTAATTGTGCAGTAATTTCTATTAATTTCCCAGGAATTGATAAACACATATTTATGTAGTATTTCTAAATTTAACTATTTACTTTGGGCGTTCCCTTTTAGGTCGCGCTTTACGTTATATCTTTTTTTACGTTTCACTTCAAAAAAGGATGCCACTTCAATCACTAACGCAAAAACTACTATTTAAATCATATTTTTCTTCAACCATTTATACCACTCATCCATACCTTCACCTGTGGTTGCTGAAATTTCAAAAAACTGTAAATTAGGATTCACTTGTAATGCATAATTTTTAAGTTTTTCAATATCAATATTTACATAAGGTAATAAATCAATTTTATTAATAATGCAAATATCAGAAGTATGAAACATATCAGGATATTTAATTGGCTTATCTTCACCTTCAGTAGTACTGATAATCACAACACGCTTGCTTTCACCTAAATCAAACATAGAAGGGCAAACTAAATTCCCAACGTTTTCAATCATTAAAATAGCATTATCTTCAATATTTAACCTTTTAACAGCTTCATAAACCATATCGCTTTCTAAATGGCATCCTTTTCCTGTGTTAATTTGAATTACGGGAATGTTTAGCGCATCAATTCTATTAGCATCATTCAATGTTTGCTGATCGCCTTCAATCACATAAAAAGGAATAGTTTCTTTTAAATCTGCCAATGTACGTTCTAAAATAGATGTTTTCCCTGAACCAGGAGAACTTACCATATTTAATGCAAATATGTTTTTCGCTTCAAAATAGCCTCTATTTCTTGCAGCCAAAACCTGATTGTTTTGTAAAATATCTTGTTCTATTTCTAATATTTTGTGTTTATGATCGTGAGAAAGATCGTGAGTGTGTGTATGTCCTTCATGATGATGATCATTGTGAGAATGTGTATGCCCATCGTGATGATGTTCTGTATGAGAGTGTTTATGTTCACCAGGTTTTAAAATAACAGGACCATTATTATCAGATCCGCATCCGCAAGTTCCACACATATTTATTAGGTTTTAAATTACTTCTAATGCTTTTACTCTTAATTCTTTTCCTTGCAATATCCCTTTAAAGTTACTATTGCATTTGGGGCAAGTGTCATAAATAAACTCCATATCAAATTCAGTATCGCAATCAATACATTTTCCTTTTCCTTTTATGATAATAATTTCTTTTTCAGAAAATTCTAGCACACTGTCTTTAATTGCAGATTGCCAAACAAAATTTAGAGACTCTATTTCAACTCCAGACAATTCACCAATTATCAATTCAATTTTGGTAACTTTTTTGGCGTTTGCTTTTGCTGTTTCGTCTTCTGCTATTTTAACAATTCCTAAAGCAATTGATAATTCATGCATCTTAAAAAAAGTGTTTAAAATCAAATTTACAAATTATCTACATATAAATAATGATAATTATTTTTTTTGATTTGTTTTTCTTAATTTAAATAAAGATTAAACAATCTTATTTTAAGTCATTCTAAATTAGGTCGTTAACATTAAATCATAATAAATAAATTGTAACTTAGTACTGTTCTTTTTCATAAAAAGAAGGAAAATCATTAAATAATCTATCATATTACTAAAAACTTTTAAATATGTCTACTAATAATGAAAAGCGTGATACTTACTATCAAAGTATCATTAAACAAGGTTATAGTCGTAGAGATTTTATGAAATTCTCTACATATATGGCTGCATTTATGGGTTTAGAATCTTCCATGGTTGGTCAAATTGCACAATCATTAGAAAACACACCAAGACTTCCCGTTATTTGGGAACATTATCAGGAATGTACGTGTTGTAGTGAATCTTTTATAAGATCTAATCATCCAATTGTAGCCGATATTATTTTAGATAGAATATCATTAGATTATTCTTTAACCTTAATGGCTGCATCTGGTCATCAAGCAGAAGCTGCAAAAGCAGAAACCATGAAAAAATATCATGGTGAATATATATTATGTGTTGAAGGATCTATTCCACTTGGTGATGATGGTAATTACTGTTGTATTGCAGGAAAATCAGCAAAAGAAACATTTTTAGAAGCAGCAGCTGGAGCTAAAGCTATTATTGCTTGGGGAAGTTGTGCGTCTAACGGTTGTGTGCAAGCTGCAAAACCAAATCCAACAGAAGCAACACCAATTCATAAAATTGTAAAAAACAAACCAATAATAAGAGTTCCTGGTTGTCCACCAATAGGCGAAGTTATGGCAGGCGTAATAATGCATGTAGTTGCCTTTGGACGTTTGCCAAAATTAGACCGATTAGGAAGACCAAAAGCTTTTTACGGTAAACGAGTTCACGATACTTGTTATAGACGACCTTATTATGACGCAGGTTTATTTGCTGAAACATTTGATGATGAAAACTCAAAAAAAGGATACTGCTTGTATAAACTTGGTTGTAAAGGACCAATGACTTATAATGCTTGTGCAAGTATGAAATGGAATAACGGAGTAAGCTTCCCTATTCAATCAGGCCATGGATGTATTGGCTGTAGTGAAGAAGATTTCTGGGATAATGGACCTTTTTATGAAAGAACAACAAAAGTTCCTGGATTTGCAGTTGAAAGCAACGCAGATACGGTTGGTAAAGTTGCTGCAGGAGTATTAGCAGGTGGGTTAGCGGTTCATGCTGTCGCTGCAAATATTTCTAAAAGAACAGAACTTATGGACAGGATAAAAAGAGGGAAAACTAATGAAAAAAATATTGATTCTTAAAACGTATAATAATGGCAAATAGAATAGTAGTAGACCCAATTACACGAATTGAAGGTCATTTAAGAATAGAAGCAGAAATTAAAGATGGCGTAATTGTAGACGCATTTAGTTCAAGCACAATGGTTAGAGGTATTGAAAGTATTGTTAAAGGACGTGATCCTAGAGACGTTTGGGCTTTTGTGCAACGAACTTGTGGTGTTTGTACCACAGTACATGCTTTAACATCTGTTAGAGCTGTTGAAGACGCTTTAGGAATAGCTGTCCCGCCAAATGCGGAAATGGTTCGTAATATTATGGAGGGCGCTTTATATATGCACGACCATGCAGTGCATTTTTATCATTTGCATGCATTGGATTGGGTAGATATTGTAAACTCTCTAAAAGCTGATCCTAAAAAAACCTCTGAAATAGCGCAAAGCATTTCTAGTTGGCCAAAAAGTTCGCCAGGTTATTTTTCTGATATACAAAAGAGAATTCAAAAATTTGTTGAAAGCGGACAATTAGGAATATTCGCAAATGGTTATTGGGGTCATTCACAAATGAAATTACCTGCGGAAGTAAATTTATTAGCAGTTGCACATTATTTAGAAGCATTAGAATGGCAAAAAGAAATAGTGAAGGTTCACACCATATTTGGAGGTAAAAATCCACATCCAAACTACTTAGTTGGCGGTATGGCTTGTGCAATAAATTCAGATGGTGCAGGTGGTTTAAATGCAGAACGTTTAATGCATGTTGAAAAATTATTGAAGGAAGGAAAAGAATTTATCGATAAAGTTTATATCCCAGATTTATTAGCAATTGCATCATTTTATAAAGATTGGGGAGGTATTGGAAAAGGAATTGGAAACTATATGTCATACGGAGATTTTCCTACTAATGGATATGCCGATTTATCGAGTTTTAAATTTCAACAAGGAGTTATATTAAATAATGATTTATCTAAAGTACATGATGTGGATCATAGAAGTACTGATGAGATAGAAGAGTTTGTAAACAATTCTTGGTATGATAATTATGAGGAAGGTAAAGATAAAGGAAGACATCCTTGGGAAGGAGAAACAAATATTAAATATACAGGTCCAAAACCTCCATACGAACATTTAAATGTTGAAGAAGCATATAGTTTTATTAAAACACCACGTTGGAAAGGAAAACCTATGGAAGTTGGTCCGCTTGCACGTTTATTAGTGGGTTATGGAAGAGGTAACGAAGAAATTCAAAGTGCTGTAAATGGTGCATTGTCTCATTTAAATGTTCCTGTAGATGCATTATTCTCTACTTTAGGTAGAACGGCAGCTCGTGGAATTGAAACACAATTAGTGGCTAATTGGACACTTGAATTCTTTGACACATTAATGACAAATATTAAAAATGGAGATGAACGGATGGCAAACACAGAAAGCTGGGAACCATCATCATGGCCAAAAGAAGCTAAAGGTGTAGGGTTTTGTGAAGCACCAAGAGGAGCATTAGCACATTGGATTAAAATTAAAGATGAGAAAACTGAAAATTATCAATTGGTAGTTCCTTCAACTTGGAATGCATCCCCACGCGATCCAAAAGGACAACGTTCAGCTTATGAAGAAGCTTTAATAGGTACGCCAGTTGCTGATCCTAATTTACCTTTAGAAATTATTAGAACAATTCATTCATTTGACCCTTGTTTAGCTTGTGCAGTTCATTTGTATGATGAACATGGAAAACATATTTCTCAGGTTCAGAATATTGCTAGTTGTGACAATTAAAATTTAAATTATGGAAACTAAAAATTTTAAACGAGTAATGGTTTGGGAATTGCCAGTTCGGTTTTTTCATTGGGTAAATGTGCTCACAATTATAGTACTTACTCTTACTGGATTTTTAATTGCCAACCCACCGGCTTTACAGTCAAGTGCCGAAGCAACAAATTTACATTCATTTGGAATTGTAAGATTTATACATTTTGCCGCAGCATATATTTTCTTTTTTAATATGATTTTAAGAGTTTATTGGTCTTTTGTGGGAAACAAATATGCTAGTTGGAGAGCTTTTTGGCCATTTAGTAGAAAAATGTGGAATAACTTTTGGCATGTAATGAAAATTGATATTATGTTGTTGAATGAAGATCATCCTGATGTAAAAAATATAAGTGTTGGTCATAATAGTGTAGCAGCTTTATCTTATTTAGTGTTGTTTTTTATGGCAATTATACAAACATTCACTGGTTTTGCTTTATATGCAGACACATCTGGATGGTGGCTTCCACAACTATTTACTTGGGTTAGCCCTTTATTAGGAGGTGATTTTGTGGTAAGACAGATACACCATATAGCAATGTGGATTTTTATATTTTTTAGCATAGTTCATATATATTTAGTTTTTTATCATGATTGGTTAGAAGGTCGTGGTGAAGTATCATCAATGTTTGGTGGTTATAAATTTGTAAGAGAAGATAGAGTAAAGAAAGTAATTAAAGTAGATGAAACTGAAAGTAAAGAATAATTAAATACCTAAATATTTAAGTAAATTCATCCGGGCTATAGAGTTTTAATCAGGATGAATTTACTTTTTAAGATTATAACATATGAGTATAAAAGAAAGAACCCCAGTAGCTATTTGCAGCGATTCATACTTTTTTGAAAAAGACAAATCAAATAGTATTTTAGTCATGGGTGTTGGTAATTATTTAATGGGTGATGAAGGAATTGGAGTACAGATTATACAAGAAATGGTAAAACATAAATTACCAGATTATGTTGATATTTTAGACGGTGGAACTGGTGGTTTTTTATTGTTAAATTGTTTTGAAGCATATTCAACTGTCATTTTTATTGATGCTACTATGGATGGTAAACCTGAAGGAACTATTTCTCTAATTAAACCAAAATTTGCTTCTGATTTCCCTTCAGCATTAAGTGTACATGATGTTGGTTTAAAAGATATGATTGAAGCTGTTTATCTAATGGAAAAAGTGCCTGATATTCATTTGTTTACCGTTTCAATAAAGGAAATTAATCCAATGACACTTGAATTAAATCAAAAAGTTAAAGAATCTATCCCTATAATTATTGAAAATATTTTAACTCATTGTGAAGAACTTCACTTAAAAAAAACGTAAATTTATAAGGTTAATTTTATAAGAAAACAGGATGTTAAAAACCTATAAAATTACTGTTTCTGGTCAAGTGCAAGGCGTTGGGTTTAGACCGTATGTTTATAGTTTAGCAACAGAACACTCTTTAAATGGTACAGTTTCTAATAATGAAGAAGGTGTTGTAATTTATGTTTCTGGCTTAGAAAAATCTATACATCATTTTTATTCCAAATTATTACAATTCCCACCTCCAATTTCTCGTATAAAAAATTATTCAATTACTTCAATTGAATATCAGGAATTTGGCGATTTTAATATTATTCCTTCAATAACAAATGGGAACTTAAATTTGCCATTAACTCCTGATTTTGCAATTTGCGACGATTGTAAAAATGATATTGAAAATTCAAAAAATAACAGATACAATTATGCATTTACAACTTGTGTAAATTGTGGGCCGAGATGGGCAATTACTCAAACTTTTCCTTTTGAAAGGAATAACACCAGTATTCATGATTTTCCAATGTGTGAAGCTTGTAAAAAAGAATATTTGTCACCATCAGACAGGCGATTTCACTCACAAACAAATACTTGTAACACGTGTGGTATAGAATTGTTTTTAACAAACAATATTGGAAATAGAATTGAAATTCCACAGCACAATTCTTTTAAAGAAATTGCTAAATTACTTCTTCAAGGAAATATAATAGCAATAAAAAATACGAGCGGATATTTGTTATGTTGCAATGCTGAAAATAAGCAAGTTGTTGAAAAATTACGGACCAAAAAAAATAGACCAACGAAACCTTTTGCGGTTTTGTATCCTTCAATGCAATTTCTTCAAAATGAATTAAATCTTACTGAAAACCATAAAAATACGCTTACTTCAGCAGAGCGTCCAATCACTATTATCTCTTCAAAAAATTATAATGGAAATATTCAGTTAAATTCAGTGGCTCCAGGTTTAAATCAGTTAGGCGTATTATTGCCATATTCTGGAATTTTACAATTGTTAGCAAATGAATTGAGTTTTCCAATAGTTGCTACAAGTGGTAATATTTATGGTTCACCAATTATTAGTGATAATGGTGATGCAGTTGAAAAACTCAAAAATGTTGCGGATTATTTTTTACAACATAATTTACAAATTATGCATCCACAAGACGATTCAGTGGTGAAATTTAGCGCTAAATTTAGTCATGAAGTTTTGTTCCGTCGTTCTCGTGGATATGCTCCAAATTATTTAAATATTTCTATAAATTCTAATGAGAAAATTATGGCAATGGGCGCTCATTTAAAAAGTAGCATTGCTTATTATCCAAACCGATATTTGTATGTGAGTCAGTATTTGGGAAACCTAGATAATTTTGATGTTTACAATAGATTTACTGAAACTGCTCAATCGTTTATAAATATTTTTGAACAAAAACCAGAAGTTATTCTAGTTGATAAACACCCTAATTACCAAAGTACACAATACGGAAAAGAATTAGCACAAAAAATGAATTCTAAGTTGGTTGAAATTCAACATCATGAAGCGCATTTCACAGCCATTCTTGGTGAACATAATTTATTCAATAAAAGAGTTTTAGGGGTTGTATTTGATGGAACAGGTTTTGGTGATGATGCACAAATTTGGGGTGGGGAATTTTTTAACTATGAAGCAAATTCAATTGAAAGAATCAATCATTTCAAGTATTTTGATTGGTTGTTAGGTGATAAAATGTCTAAAGAGCCACGACTTTCTTTATTATCACTCTCAACTTCAGAAAGGGATGAAATTTTAACTGAAAAATTCACTAAAAATGAATTAAAAACTTATCAAACTTTAAAGAAAGAAAATAAACTAAAAACATCTTCAGTTGGACGCTTATTTGATGCTGTTGCATCATTACTGAACGTAACTGATTTTAATTCATACGAAGGAGAAGCTCCAATTTTATTAGAAAATTTGGTTTCAGAATATAATTTAAGTTCCTGTAAAAGTTATTTAAAAAAGTTTGAAGCTGAAATTTCTTCCGAAGAAATAATTAAAAATATTGCAGCAGATTTTAAAAATGGGATATCAAAAGAAACTATTGTTGTTAATTTTCTATTCACTTTAGCTACATTAATTATTGATGTTTCAAAAAGTAATAATTACAAACATATTGCATTAAGCGGAGGTGTTTTTCAGAATACAATTTTAATTGATATGTTGTTAGAATTAGCATCAAAAGAAATAAAACTGTATTTTCATAAAGATTTATCTCCAAACGATGAAAACGTATCTTTTGGACAATTGATGTACTATTTAAATATAAAAAATTAAAGAATGAAATACCTTAGTGAATATCGAAATTATGAAGCTACTAAAAAAGTTTTAGATGAAATTCACAATATTACAACACGCGAATGGAATATTATGGAGATTTGCGGCGGACAAACACACGGTTTGGTTAAAAATGGTATTTTAGAATTACTTCCTGAAAAAGTTAGAATGATTCATGGCCCTGGTTGTCCAGTTTGTGTAACACCGTTAAATTTAATTGACAAAGCCATTGAATTGTTAGAACAAGGAGTTATTGTTTGTTCTTTTGGCGATATGATTCGTGTGCCGGGAAGTAAAAAGAGTTTGTTAGAAGCAAAAGCAGTTGGAGGCGATTTACGTATTTTATATTCGCCTATTGAAGCTGTTTCAATTGCAAAGAAAAATCCAGATAAAGAAGTTGTATTTTTTGCGGTTGGTTTTGAAACCACGGCTCCCGCAAATGCATTGTCGGTTTTACATGCTGAAAAAGAAGGAATTTCTAACTACTCTATTTTGGCATCACATGTGTTGGTTCCTCCGGCTATGGAAGCTATTTTAGATGATGAATTGTGCAGTATTGATGCCTTTTTAGCCGCAGGTCATGTTTGTGCGATTATGGGAATTCAAGAATATTATCCGTTGGTTGATAACTATAAAATTCCAATAGTTGTAACAGGTTTTGAACCATTAGACTTAGTACAGGGTATTTATTTAGCGGTTAAACAATTAGAACAAGGGAAATACAAATTAGAAAATCAATATGCGCGTGTTGTAAAAGAACATGGAAATAAAGCTGCTATTGAAGTAATTAATAAGGTTTTTGAAATTGGGAATAGAGAATGGAGAGGAATTGGTGAAATTCCGAATAGTGGTTATGTAATTAAAGAGGCTTATAGGAAATATGATGCCGAAGCTAAATTTAATATCAGTTATATAAAAGTTCTTGAAAATTCCAATTGTATTGCTGGAGAGATTTTAAGAGGAATTAAAAAACCAAATCAATGCGATCAATTTGGTAAAGCGTGTAAACCAGCAAATCCTTTAGGTGCTCCAATGGTTTCATCAGAAGGCGCATGCGCAGCATATTATCATTTTTCAACTAATTTAATTGACTAATAAATGGAAATAGAAAATATAGGATTTGAAACTATTAATTTAGGACATGGAAGTGGTGGGGAATTGACTAGAAATTTATTGGATAAAATTATTTTTAAAACTTTCAGCAATCCATTTTTAGACCAAAAACACGATGGCTCTATCGTGAAATTTAATAGGGAAATTGCAATTTCAACCGATAGTTTTGTAATTACTCCTATTTTTTTTAAAGGTGGAGATATTGGAAGCTTAGCAGTTCATGGAACTGTAAATGATGTTGCTATGTGCGGCGCAATTCCTAAGTATTTATCATTGGCTTTTATTATTGAAGAAGGTTTAAAAGTTTCAGAATTTATAAAAATTGTACAATCCATAAAAAAAGCAGCTGATGAAAGTGGCGTGTTAATAATTACAGGAGACACGAAAGTAGTTGAAAGAGGAAAAGGCGATAAAATATTTATCAATACAACTGGTTTTGGTGAAGTTCATCCAAAAGCCAATATATCAGTTCAAAACATAAAAGAAGGTGATAAAATTATTGTGAATGGTTTTGTTGCACAGCACGGAATGGCTATTATGAGTGAACGTGAAGGTTTGCAATTTGAATCTACTATTGAAAGTGATTCAACTAATTTAAATTTTTTGGTAAAAGATTTATTAGATGAATTTGGAGAAAAGATAAAATTGTTTAGAGATCCAACTCGTGGTGGTTTAGGAACTGTTTTACACGAAATAGCCAATGATATTTCAAAAGGTGTATTTTTAAAAGAAGAATTTATTCCATTAGAAAAACAAGTTGCTGCGGCTTGTGAAATGTTAGGTTTAGACCCTATGTATGTTGCAAATGAAGGTGTTTTTTTAGTTGTGGTTGACCCAAGTGTTGAAAATGAAGTTTTGTCACTAATGAAAAATCATAAAAAAGGAAAAAATGCCGCTATGATAGGTGAAATAACAAACGAACATCCAAACAAAGTTGTAATGCAAAGTTTAATTGGCGGAAAACGAATTGTGAGTCCGTTAGTTGGGGAACAATTACCTAGAATTTGCTAGTTGAAATTAGTTCGAAATAATCCAATAAACACCAAGAATAAAAGCAAACAACCCACTTGCCAATCTAATTCCTTTAAAAAAAGTTTCGTTATGGTCTTGTTTTGAGAATGTTGAAATTCTACCAATTACCAATGCAAAAGAAATCATGGCAATTAATGTTCCTATTCCAAAGCCTATAATATATTTTGTTGAATCTATTTTTGAAGTAAAACCAATTACAGGAAGAAATAATAAAAAATGAGCAACACCAGCTAAACCATGTATAAAACCGACAGATAAGGAAGCTATAATACCTTGTTTTAACTTTGGATGCTTGTGATCGTGTGTATTTTCTAAGTTATGAAGATGCTGATGCTTGTGAATTACAGGATTATTATTACTATGGACATGAATATGTTTGTGATTCTTTTCTTCTTTAAAGAGTTTAAGAAATATCCATAATCCAAGCCCAATTAAAACTATTCCAACAAACTTTTCACTGTGTTTTGATATTTTTTCGATAGGTATTAAGTCTTTAAAAAATAAAAATAAAACCCCAATAGATAACATTCCTAATAAATGACCAATTCCCCAAAAAAGACCTACTTTCCAGGCTTTCTTTTTACTTTCAATAGCAAAAGGTGTTACAGCTGCTAAGTGATCTGGGCCTGAAATTACATGTAACATAGCTGCAATAATACCAGCAAAAAGAGGGAAAGTTAACTCCATAATATGTACGTTTTCAAACTGATTTAGGTTTTTTGATAGAACGTATTTAGTTCATTAATTCAAAGTTAATTTTTTCTTTTGTTTTATCATACTTTATAAAGTTTAAAGATTTCAAAAGATTCTCTTATATATTGATGATAACAAACAAGAAAAAAAGTAATTATAAATTAATTTCTAATCATTTAGCATTCTTTTAGGCTCATTATTGTGATCAGTTTTTTTCTTTCTGTAATAGAATTCTATAAGTATAATAGTAATTACCATTGAAATGATTGATAGTATTGAACCTTCAAAGCCAAAAGCCCCTCCATTTAATAAAGTTTTCTCAGTTAAATTAAATTCAATCAAAGAATAAGTGTCTTGTCCACTTACATTAAAGCCAAATAATGTTTGAAATAAATTCCAACTTAAATGTAAAGCAATTGGGAACCATAAATTTTTCGTGTGAATGTATGACAATCCTAAAAGTATTCCTGCTAAAAATAAATTAGTCAATGCAAATAAATCAATGTTAGGATTAAAGCCGTGCATTAAAGAAAATAGAATTGAAGAAAGAATTAAGGCAATATATTTATTAAATGAAATCATTAAATTTCTTAAAACATATCCTCTTAATAAAGCTTCCTCAACAATAGCTACAATTATGAATAGAAGAACAGAAATTACGATTTCTTTAGGATCAAAAATTAATCTCTGAAAAGTAATTTCACCAAGGGATAATAACAGTAAATATCCGACACTCATAGTAATTAACCCAATTCCAATTCCTACGTTGAATTCCTTAAACCTATCCTTAATTTCAAATCCAAGTTTAATCAATTTCTCTTTATCTAGATATTTCATAAAAAGCCATAAAACAAGAAATGTACCTAATAAATTAAAAAAACTTAAAGTTAGTTTTTGAAAGGATGTTTGGTCGATTTGATTTTGAGTTATATCAACCCCAGAAATTAAAGCTCCAATAAATTGGAATGCTCCAACTATAAATATATAAGGTAAAATAATCAGTAAAACTCTTTGCCACCCTCTGTGTTTGTTTACCATATTTAGTTATATCTTTTTAATAGTTAGTATTTTATTGTCAACAAAAACTATACAATTAATATTGAAATATCCTCCTAAAGTAACTTTTATTTCTTTTCGTTCTCCTTTTTCATTGGTGATGTGCCCAGTTAAATTTGAGCCAGTAAAACCATATTTTTTATCTTGTAAATTATCATTTACAAATAGCATTTCTCCATTAAACCATGTATTTACAACTCTTATTTCAGAATTTTCATATTTTCCAATCCATTCACTTTTCATATCTATTATTTTTTGTTTTATTATTGGTGTTTAATTATCTTCGTATGTTACATTTTTAATGCTACTTTTTAATCAATTAATTTTAATTAGCAATGGTTTCAAAATTTATTAACTTTTTCTAAAAGCAAAAATTAATTCATCTAAATATTCTCCGTCTTTATATATGGTTTTCTCAAATTTTCCTTCCAGAATAAAACCTGCTTTTTCTAAAACTTTCTGAGAACCAATATTTGTTCCGAAAGGTCGAGCAAAAATTCTCTCTATTTCAAAATTTTTAAATCCATAATCTATTATTTGTCTTACTGCCTCACTCATAATTCCTTTTCCCCAATATGGCTCAGCTAACCAATACCCAAGTTCTGCATTTTTTTTATGAATATCTATTTGAAGATGTAATCCAATTCCTCCACAAGCTTCTCCATTAATTTCTATGGCAAAAATACTTATTGGATCGTTTTTAGTCGCCATTTGAATAAAAGCTTTTCCATTTTCTCTATAATACGGATGTGGAAATTGGTCGGTTAAATTTGCTGCAATTTTTTTATTATTAGCATATTTTACTAGGCTATCAACATCGTTTAGAGTCCATTTTCGCAATTTAAATTCCATAATTTGTAGTTTTTGCAACTTGCAATGGTTTTGGATTTATGATTTTTTGATAAAAAATTAGGTTAAATATACAGATTGTTTGTAGGATTTCCACAAAACAGCAACAAATTATAGCCATTGTTATTTGTGAGATAATTAATACTTATGATATAATTATAATAAAATGCTAAGAAGAATTGTTTTTTAATTTTTTTTCTGAAAATTAACTAAAATTAATTGGGGTGTGTAATTACGATTCAAAGCTGGGGTTTATAACTTGAAGTTTGCTGATTCGAGTTCAGTCTACGCGACAAAAGTTACAAGAAGTTTCATCATAATTGTGAAGTTTTTTATTTAGGAAATGTAAAATTGAACCATTAAATCTTAAAACTTACATAAATTTAAGAATAACGTTTTGATAATCCAGAAATGAATGCTAATTTGCTCCTAAATTCCTTAAAGCCCCTTTTGAAAAAAAATATTAAAGTAATAGCCTCAACCCTTATAGTTGTTTTTAGTGGTTTCTTTCTCAGTAGTAATTCTGAAGCCTCTAAGAATGAAGTTGACTTAACAGCAACACCTATTACAATTCCATCTAAAGATGAATCCGCCATTTTAATAGAACGATATCCTGAAAATGCAACAGAAAAGGTGCGCCATAAATTGGATTCATTATTAAAACGTATTAACAAAAGGCATGATTTCCACGGGGCAATATTGGTAGCGAAAAATGGAAAAATAATGTATAACAATCAGATTGGTTATGCAGATTTCAGAAATAAAGTACCACTAGATGAGGTGTCTATGTTTCAATTAGCTTCTGTAAGTAAACAATTCACTGCAGCAGCCATTATGTTATTGAATGAGAGAAATCAAATTCAGCTTACAGATACAGTAAATACTTATTTTCCAGACTTCCCTTACGAAAATGTGACTATTAAAAATCTTCTAAATCATACTGCTGGATTGCCAAAATATTTTTGGGTTGCAGAGCATAAATGGCAACAAGAGAAAGCACCTTCGAATAGCGAAATGATGGAATTGTTAGAATCAAGTGATGTGCAGCGGTTCTTTAAACCAGGGCGAAATTTTGATTATTCCAATACCGGTTATTTTGTGCTGGCTTCTATTGTTGAAAAAGTTAGTGGTACTAGTTTTGGCGCTTTTTTAAAAAGCAACTTTTTTGATCCGCTACACATGGATAATACGTATGTATACAGTTTTGAAAATGATAGTATTAAAAAAAATCAATTGGATGGGTATAGATTATATAGAGGGTGGAGACATTTAAAAATTAACAATACCGTAAATGACGCTATTGTTGGTGATAAAAATGTATATGCTACTACTGAGGATTTGTTTAAGTGGACGCTTGGATTAAATAATGGGAAACTACTTTCTAAAGAGTCGTTAGGCCTTATGCATTCGCAAGGAGAAACCGTTTACGGAAGAAAAATTCCATATGGTTTTGGGTTTCGGATTAATACAAAGGGGGAAAAAAGCATCTATCATTATGGTAAATGGAATGGTTTTAGTACAGGACTTACACAATATCTGGAAGACGATTTGATAGTTATCGTTTTAGAGCACACCAGTTATAATGCTATGAAATCCCTTAACATAAAAATAAAGAAAATTGTTACTGAAAATTTCGATGTTTAATTCTTATTTATTTAAATAAATGTTAATATAAAAGGAACTAAAAATGGTACAATTATAGTTAATACAACGCCACTAAAAACAGCTATAATTGCCCATTCTTTCCCTGTACTTTCTGAAATAATAGGCAAACAGGTATCCATTGAGGTGGCACCACCAGAAGCAATACCACCTAGTTTACCAAAATATTTCACGAAAAATGGTGTTGCTAAAAGCGTAATTATTTCTCTTGAGATATTAGACAATAAGGCGATAACACCTAAAGTTTCTCCGCTAATTTCTGTTATAAATATAGAAGACAAACTATAGTATCCAAATCCCGCAGCTACAGCCATAGCTTCTGTTATACTAATTTTAGAAATAAAAAAAGATGTTACTGCTGCGCCAATTAATGAACCTAAAATAACACATAGTGGAACTAGTATAATTTTAATTTTTGTTTCACGAATTACGCTAAGTGCATTACTATCTGCCCCAATACCAATACCTACAAAAAGCATTAACGCATATAGTGAGTACATTGAAAAATCATTTTCCATCAAAAAATCTGGCAAGAATTTGTATAGCCCTAAAACTACACCCACTATAAACATTAAAAGTATGATGATGCTATTTTTCATTTTTTTGGATAAAGAATAATTTATAAGTGATGTACGCAAGAATTAGGCTTCCTAATATGGCTCCAAAAGTTATTAAAATAGCCTGAAAACCAATGTTGGCAATATTAGAAATAATTGTTTTATTTAAACCAACACCAATTCCTAAAAGAAATAATAACATGTAAATAATTAGTGTTGTAGCCTTGTTTGAAAATAGAATGAATTTGGTTTTATTTCTGAGAACATATCCAAGAATTAAACCTATTGTCATTAATAGTAATACTGGTATCATATTATTTAAGGTGATTATATTTAGATTTTAATTGAGTGTTTGCTCCGTTGTACAATCTACTTATTCTTTTTTGTAATTAAATAGAATGAGTGGAATTTTAGTTGTTTTTAGACAAGTGAGATAAAATTCTAATCACTATTTTTTATATTTCTTTTAACTATTTTATTATTGATGGTTGAATTGTAAAAGAATAACTATAGGATTTATTAGCCAATATCATATATTCTGGGTGTGGTAATCTTCCCCAAGACGTATCACCTCCAACACCCATCTGTAAATAATCAATATTCCATTGAATGGTTTTACCAATTTTAATGTCTGCGCCATGTTTTTTAGTTACAGGAACTAGCCCAGATGCTGATTTTACAGCGTCATCACTATTAAAATCGAGCTCTTCCATATTAAATGGCCATACGCTAGCATTTAATAATTGCTCCGAGGAAACTTTTAATGTAATGTCTTTAGAAGCTACTTTCATCCACCTAACATCCGTTTTATTACCTGTCTCTTGTGGTCGTAGATAGCGATGGAAATGTGCTTCAATTTTTCCTGAATGCACTCTAGTTTTAACACCTGTTTTTCTGTCCCAATAACTTTCATCAGGACCATTACCATACCAAGATAGTTCTGTAAAATTGTTTGGAATTCTGATATACATTCCTATTCTTGGTAGATTTGGCAAATCTTTTTTATTTGGACTGAAAGAATAATCTAATTTTAAATTTCCATTATTTGAAATCAAATAATTTACAAAAACAGTCGCTTCATTATTTGGAAGATTGTACTGAACTTTAAAAGAAACTCCATTTTCATTATTTTTTGGTTCTTTAATTAATTTTGATGTGTAATTGTAAGATGCATTTTGCCATACTCTCGCCCATTTATCCATTCCATTTCCCAAATCATTATCAGTTGGAGGTCTCCAAAAATTAGGACGAATTGGTTGATTTGTAATTTCTTTTCCATCAAAAAGCCAAGAAATAATTTCACCAGAATTAGCGTTTATTTTTAAATCAGTTTTATCATTTTTTAACTCAATTCCGTTTTTAGATGCAATAATTTCTATTGTGTTTCCTTTTGAATTTAAAACTGATTTTCTAATTCCTTTATTTAGTATAAATTGATCCCAGGCAAGTTCATGACCTTTAGGTAATAAATTTGTAGCCTCTTTTTGAAGTAGACTTACTTCTAGAATGTACTCTTTACTAGAGTCAAAACTTTCAGGAAAATTTTGTAAAATAAAGTTGCTTTTTTGCTGAGGTAATACATCAATACTTGCAACTCTTCCTTCATATAAAGTTTCACCATCAGCCAATATTTTCCAAGCAATATTTTTATCTGAAAAATCAGCAAAAAAATTTTTATTTTCAATTTCAATTTTACCATTTCCTAAATAATTGAATTGAGAAGGTTCATATACTTTCTTAACCTCTGTTAAATGAGGATGTGGGTTTCTATATGGATCAACTAAACCATTATTTAAAAAGTTACCATCAGTTGGTAAATCTGGATGAAAATCGTGTCCGTACGCTAAATATGGTTTACCATTCTCATCTTTATATTCTAAACTTTGATCTACCCAATCCCAGATATATCCACCTTGTAGATTTGGATATTTTTCAATGATATCCCAATAATCTTGTAAATTACCAACTGAATTCCCCATCGCATGAGCATATTCAATCATTATTGAAGGTTTGTTAGAATTCGATTTTCCATGATTAATTAAATCTTCGGGTCTTGGATACATTGGGCAATATAAATCTGTATAATCATCTTTCCCTGCTGGTTCGTATTGAACTATTCTTGTTGAATCATTTTCTTTTAGCCATTTGTAAGTGGTTCTAAAAACGTCACCTTCTCCTGCTTCATTTCCTAGAGACCAAGAATAAATTGAAGCATGGTTTCTATCTCTATAAAACATACGTTTTGTACGCATTAAATGTGCTGGCAACCAAGATATTTCATTTCCGATTTGGGTATTTTTATCTATAGCCAACGGATGACTTTCTATGTTTGCTTCATCAATTACATATAAGCCATAAGTATCACATAAATCTAACCAATAAGGATCGTTTGGATAATGTGAAGAACGTACCGCATTTATATTGTTTTGCTTCATTAATTGAATATCCTTTTCCATCGATTCTTTAGAAACTACATGACCTGTAAATGGATCAGTTTCGTGTCGGTCGACCCCTTTAAAATAAATAGCTTTTCCATTAATTAGTACTTGGCTATTGATAATTTCTACACGTTTAAAACCTATGTTTTTTGTAATAAATTGATTGTTATTTGAATGTTCATCATCAATCAAACTGATTTTTAATTGATATAATTTAGGAAGTTCAGCAGACCATTTTTTTACATGTTCAATTATTTTTTTTGAAGTAGAACTAATAGAAGAGTTTGCTGCTATTTCAATAGTTTCTAATGACTTAAAAAGAGGTTTTTCATTATCCAAAATTTCAACTAAAATGGCTCTAGTAGCTTTTTTATCAGTAGCATTTGAAATTGAAATAGTTCCGTTGAAAATTCCATGAGTATAGGAGCTATCAAGATTTGTGTTTGCGTAATAATCTGAAACAAACACTTTTGGTTGTGCATATAAATAAACGTCACGCTCAATGCCACTCATTCTTAACATATCCTGACTTTCTAAATAACTGGCATCGCTCCATCTAAATAATTGTAGTGCTATTAGGTTTTCACCTTCCTTTAAAAATTCTGTGATTTTAAATTCAGCAGGCGTTTTACTGCCTTGTGAATAGCCGACATAATCGCCATTTACATAAACATACATAGCAGATTTTACACCAGCAAAATGGAGAATAACATCTTCAGATAAAAACTCATTGTTGAGTATTATCTCTTTTCTGTAAGTTCCAACTGGGTTATAATCGGTTGGGGCATTGGGCCATTTTGTAGTAAACGGGTAGCGTTCATCTAAATAAATTGGATGTCCATAACCTTCAACTTCCCAGTTTGCAGGAACAGGAATTGTTGTCCAGTCACTATCGTTAAATTTAATATTTTGAAATGTTGTTGGGCGTTGTTTTGGATCTTTTACCCAATTAAATTTCCAATCTCCGTTTAAATTTAAAAAACGATTTGAATCCTCTTTTTCTGAAATATCATCAGATTCAAAACCAAAAAAAGTTGCTCTTGGAAATAATTTATTTTCTTCAAATATTTCGTGATTGTAATGATAAGTTTGTTCTAAAATTGGTTTCAAAGTTTTTTCATTACAGCTAAAAAAACTAATGGTTAGAAATATTATAAATACTGTTCTGTACATAATTCTTTAATTAAAATAATTGCATGAAATCTTCTGTGAATATTTTTTGTAAGTAGAATATCAATTCTTTAGCGTTTTCTTTCGAAAAAACTAACGGTGGTTTAATTTTTAAAACATTGTGGTCTGGTCCATCAATACTCATTAAAATGCCGTAATCCTTTATTCGATCTGCCACGTATGTTGTTTGTGCCTCTAACGGATTTTTATTAGCGTCTACTAATTCAATTCCAATAAATAATCCTTGCCCACGAACATCTCCTATAATTGGAAAATCTTTAGCAAGTTTTTTTAATTCATTTTTTAAAAATTCACCAACTTTTAATCCGTTTTCCTGGAGTTTTTCTCGTTTTACAGTTTTTAGTACTTCTGTTGCAATAGCACATGAAACTGGATTTCCGCCAAACGTATTGAAATATTCCATTCCGTTTGCAAATTTATCGGCAATTTCTTGAGTACAGGCAACCGCAGCAATTGGATGTCCGTTTCCTAATGGTTTCCCAATAGTTACAATATCTGGAACTACATTATGTAATTGAAAACCCCAAAATGTTTTCCCCATTCTTCCACAACCTGTTTGAACTTCATCTGAAATACAAACACCTCCAGCTTTTCTAATTAATTTATAAGATTCCGATAGAAACTCATCTGGTAATTCAATTTGTCCACCGCAACTAATTATTGGTTCAATAATAAAAGCGCAAACATTTCTACCTTTATATTGAACTTGTTCAATACATTTTTTAACTTCATGTGCATATAATTTTCCAGTGTTGCTTCCAGTATATTTCCCTCTAAAACTATCGGGTAATGAAAAAATATGAGTATGCTCTGGCGCTCCATTTCCACCTTTTCCATCAAATTTATAGGAGCTTATATCAATACACACATTCGTGTTTCCATGATACCCAACTTCTGAAGCAATTATATCTTTTTCTCCTGTTGCAGCTTTTGCCATTCTAATGGCCAATTCATTGGCTTCACTACCAGAATTTACAAAATGTAATACATTTAATTCAGGCGGCAGTGTTTTTAACAATTCGAAGGTAAGATCATTTATGTTTTCGTGTAAATAGCGCGAATTTGTGTTTATCAAAGCCATTTGCTGCTGACCTGCTTTTACTACTGAAAAATGTTCATGACCCACATGTGCTACGTTATTTACTGTATCTAAATATTTAGTGCCATTTGCATCCATTAAATACGCTCCAGCTCCACGAACCATTTTAATGGGTGTTTTATATTGCAGACTTAAACTTTTGCCTAAATGTTGTTTTCTGAAATTAATTAATTCAACATTTGAAGTTATTTTTTTAGCTTGAAGTCCTGTTGTTTTAAAAAATAAATTAGGGTTTGGACAAATACTTTTCCAAACTTCAATTTCATTAAAATTAGCAACTCCAGGAAAATCATTTTTAAAATTTAAAATCGAAAGCAATACTTGAAAATGTAAATGAGGCACCCAATTACCGTTTTCTTTCCTATTTCCTAAATAACCAATACAACTGTCTTTTTTTATTGAGTCTCCAACTTTTTTCTTGATAACACTTTCAATACTTAAATGTCCGTACAACGTATAAAACTCAAAATTTTTAATGCTGTGTTTTAAAATTATAAGTCCGCCGTATAACTTATTCCCTGCATTATTATAAGAAACCACCACTTCGCCATCAAATAATGCGTGAATTGGTGTTTGAGCAGGTAACCAAAAATCAACTCCTAAATGAATGGTTCGGCTTTCTCTTCCGTTATTTCCAATGGTATCAAAATCAGTAGAAGTATAAAGTGGACGAGGCTCTAAATAGCCTCCTGCAATTGTTTTTGACGAATTTTGAGTTTGTAATTTGTTGATTTTATATTCAAATAAATCTAAATCGTTGAATTCTTCTTGATGACCAATCCATGTGCTTGATACACTTAAATCTAGTAGTTGAATTTTATTTTTTTGAATAGTTGGAAATAAATCTGTTAGTTGAAATTCATTTTCTGAAGCCCATTTTTCAAATGTTGCTTGTTTTGGATGCGGTGTAAAACCACAAGCTTGTCTGAAATTATAAAGGGCAAAATCAGCAGCAATGTTTCTCCATTTTTTTAAAACTTCCCAAGCAGGTTTTTCACTTATTAATAAATAGTGATTATCAGGTTCTTCAATTTTATTGATAGCAGAATTTGTTACTGAAATTATTAAACGCATTGCAACGGCGGTAAATAAATGTTCTAATTCATTTTCTTTTAAAGGAATAGAACTGTGATAACCTTTCACAATTGGCAAAGCAGCAGCTAAAGGGTTGTTATGCTCCATAATTGCATAAGCACAAGCAACTGCAACATCATTAATAATTTGAGTATGTATAGCATCGCCATAATCAATAACTGCTTTTACTGTAGGGTTTATTAAATTAGATGAAACAATAATATTATGATTGTTGGCGTCATTATGAACTACAGATTTTCTAAGTTTTATATAAGTATTTTGACTAGCTTCAAATTTATTTTGAAAGTAAATAATAATTTCTTTTTCTTCACCTTTAAATAAATTTAAATGTTTTTTTGTCCACAAGGATTGAGCAATATCCCAAGCAAATTCTCTTTTAGCGGCAGGATGTTCAAATCCTTGTAAAGCTTTAGTTAATAAGCCACATTGTTCTCCTAAGCTATAATGAAGACTATTTAGTTTTGGGTTTACATTGTCCCAAATTCTTCCTGAAATCCATGTTAGTAATCGTACTTTTCTAATGTTGCCAAACTCATCTGTAATTTCCGATATTAAATTTCCTTTATCATCTTTTATTACTTGAGGAGTAATTAAAGCACCATTTTTTTCGACATATTGTAGCATTTTTTGATAAAAATCAAGGTATTTTAAATCTTCATTTGGTCTTGATATTTTTAGAATAAAACCCTCTTCATTTTCAACTTTAATTCTAAAATTAAAATCAACTTCTCCTGGAAGTTCTGATGCATTTCCTTTAATCTTAAAAAGTGTGAAAAGAATATTTTCAGCTTGTTCAGATGTTATTTTTAGATTGGCGTAATTCATTTTATTAATTTGTTAAAAGCATGATGATATGCGCAGCACTCCAACTAAAATTTTGTGCATTTAAGCCTTCCCCAGTTAATGGATGATAGTTTTCACGGATTGACTTTCCTTTTCCTAAAACACCTTCAGCTCCCTTTAATATTTGTATTGTAGCTCTATCGGCTTCCTTATTAAAACCATAATTCCGTAAACCTTTTACTCCAAAATAAGCTTGATCTAACCAATTTGGACCTCTCCAATACCCATTTAACGGGTCAAATTTTGGATGATCAGCACTCATAGTTTGGAATGGAATTTTTGTGTAAAATTTTTCAGAATTCATCATTATTATTTTTACGGCTTCGGCTTGTTCTTGTGTTGCTGCATTTGCCCAAAGTGCAGTCCAACCTTCACTTCCTTCTCCTTTAATAAACTTATTTCCTTTTAAATTGGTGTCGTAAAACCAACCATCTTCTTCATCAAAAAATTGCTGTTGAATGCTAGATTTTAATATTGCAGCTTCTTTTTTATAAATTTCAACATCATCTATTAAATTCAAAGATTCAGCTAATTTTGCTAAGTATAATTTTTCAGCATATAAATAAGCATTTAAATCTACGCTTTCTTGATCTAAAGAATAAGCTCCATCTTCATTTCTTAAAATTTTAGAATCATCAAAACGAATAGCATTGTCCATACCACTTTCCCATTTTGCAGCAACTAAAGTTCCATCAGTTGAGCCATATTCACACAATCCATCTTTATCATGGTCACGTTTGTTGTACCACCACTCATGATATTTTTTTAATTTTGGATACAACTCTTTTACAAATTCGATATCCTTATCTTTTTTATAGATTTTTGCCACAGCCCAAGCAGATAATGGTGGTTTTGTGTCACGAAAATTGTGAGCCTCAATAGTGGTATCTCTATAAACACAATCAACAATAAAACCATCTTCATTTTGAAAATCAAACAAAGCTCTCATTTGATTTTTTGCTAAATCAGTATTATAATAGGACAATCCAGCTGCATGTTTCCAAGAATCCCATGACCAAAAACCGTGAAACCATCTATAATGATAGCTTGGAAATAAACCTTCGTGTTTTAATTCACCAGCTGCAATACGCCAGTTATTTTGCAGGGTTAATTGTGCTTTTGCTAAAACATTCTCATAAATGGTATCTTTAAATTCAGGTTTTAAATTGTTTGTTAATGCTGAAATTTGTCCTTCTTTTTCGTTTTTTCGAATGTTCAAAACAGAATCAAATGAAATAGTAACAAGCGCTTCTTTTTCTTTTTCCCAAGAATATTCAGGAAAAATAAATGTTTGTGAAAATATTATTTCTTTTGATTGATTGGGTTTTAAGGTTATGCTTTCAGGCTCTGTACTATAGGTGCTATCAGTATTTTTTATGGAAGTTCCTGTTGGAAATAAAAGATGTCCTATCGCATTTGACTTAGTTGAGATAATTGTAACTTCATTTTTGTTTGATGCTAATTTTATTCCATCAGCTAATATTGGTTGATTTTTCCAATGCATGGAAATAGCAATTTCTTCTTTATTAAGATTTGTAATAGTTGATTTGAAAATTGCGGTATGACCAGAACTAAAAATAAGTTGTTGCTTTAATTCTAAATGATCACTTTTTAAAACTTGCTCTAAATGACTATTATAGCTTTTAGTTTCAATTGTATTCCATACATTATTTTTTATATGAAGTTGAACAAGAGAACAACTACTCCAAACTCCATTTTGTTGGGTCATTAAAAAAGGCCCTGAAAAACCTCCATAACTTGAAATTGTATCTGGCAAACTATACCCAAACCATGCTCCTTGATCAGAAAACATTAAACCGCTTTTATCAAAAGCTGTTTTTGGGGTAATTTTATAATTAAGAATATTTTCACTCTGGTTAAGAAAAACAAATTTCTTATCAATTTTTACTGGCTCTTTAGTGTTATTACAACTAAAATTTAATACCAAAATTAAAACAACTATATGTTTAACTACTTTGTTTAAATTCATTTTTTTAATTTTAGGATTTGTTTTAAATTATCATTTCTATCTTAAATCAGATTTCAACAAATTTCGATTATTTTTCTTTGATAATTTAAAAATGACCTTTACTTGACCTTACATTATATTTTTTATAAAAGCACGTCAGTTAATAATATCTATATTTGTGAATTAATATAACTGGTGAAAATACTTATTTTAATAAGCGATTTTCTTTATAATTTATAAATTTTAGCTAATGAAAAAATTGATTAAACTTATTTTTTTTATACTCATATTTATAGGTTTTACTGTACATTCTCAAACTAATATTTGGGATGAAAATCCGAGTGATTCTCGAATAGAACTGGATAGTTTGTTAACCATTTTACCATACTCAAAAGGTAAAGATAAAATACCTTTATTAAACAGAGTTGCAGAAATTTATTGGTCAATTAACCCCAATAAAACTATAGAATATGCAGATGAAGCCTTACAGTTATCGCAAAAATTCAATAATAAAAGTCAAGAAGGATTAGCACTTATTAATCTTTGTCAAGGCTATTTATTTAATGATTTTTATAATAAAGCTTTACAATTTGGGTTGCAATCGTTAGAAATCAGAAAAAACATTGAGAATGATTATGATTTAGCCTTTACGCTGCGTACGCTTGGATGGTTATATTACGACATTGGGTATTTTGAAAAAGCTCTTGAATACCATACAGAAACTTTAAAGCTTCACGAAAAAATTGGCGATAAACAGCGAATTGCTTATAGCTATAACAGTATAGGGTTAATTCATGAACATAAAGGAGACTGTAATTTGGCATTATCTTTTTTTAAGAAATCTTTAGAACTAAAAAAAGAGTTTAAAAATAAAGATAGAATTGCCGAAACCATGAAAAACATGGGGGTTTGTTATCGCAAAATTAATGAACTTGATTCTGCTAAGACATTTTTAGAATCTTCTTTAGAAATTACAAATCAAATTAAGGATGATCATAACAAGGTTGAAATTCTAATTGAGCTTTCAATAGTAAATTTGAAGCTTAGAGATTATGATAAATGTTATTTACTATTAAAAGAATCCAGATTGATTATGGAGGGGTTAATGGATAATAAAGAGTGGTTAGTTGAAAATGATAGAATTATGTCTGATTATTATTTAGCAATCGGAGATTACAAAGAAGCACTTTCTAAATATAAAATGTATGATCTAGGGAAGTCAGATATTTTTTCAAGTAATAAAAGTGAAAAATTAGCTGAAATGAGGATTCTTTACGAAGCTGAACGAAAAAAATCTGAAATTAAATTATTAGAGCAACAAAGAAACCTAGAAGCACAAAAAAAGAAATCGTTACTAATTGGTTCCATATTATTAGCGATTATAGGAATTCTTATAATAGCTTCACTTTGGAACAATATAAAAAAGAAAAAAGCTATTTATCAACAAAGCGATAGGTTGTCAAAGGAAAAGTTAAAAACACAATCACTTTTACAAGAAAATCTTGAGCACAAATTAGAATTTCGTCTGAAAGAGCTAACAAATTTAGCATTATTTATATCTCAAAGAACATCTATATATGGGGATTTAACAAAATCTTTTAAAAGCTTAAATTTTACGGATATAAATCAATTAAAAAAAGATATTAATACACTTATAAAAGAGTATACTTTTAAGCTTGATTTTAATGAAGATATACAAAGATTCCATACAAATGTTGAAACTTTACAAAGCGATTTTTTATTTCGAATTAAAGAAAAATACCCTCACTTAACGAATAAGGATATGCAACTAGCTGTACAAGTTAAGCTTAAGCTTAGTTCTAAAGAAATTGCAAATATTAATAACATTTCATTAAATTCTGTAGAAATTGGCAGGCATCGATTGAGGAAAAAACTGAATTTGGATAAAAAAGAGAACCTGGTTAGTTTTCTAGAAAGTATTTAAGTTTTTCAAAATCTTGTACACATTTAACCTTACCATAAACAGAAGCCTACGCCATTCATTTATTACCTTCTAATTAATAATATTATTTCTTTCCTCTAACTAAAATCACATTATTTTTTTAATTTCTCACTTACATACATTTCATATTAAATACCCTCATTTAAAGATGTTTACACATGATGTAAAGGTCAAGTAAAGGTTGTTTTTAAGGTTTTACTCGAAAAAAAAACAATATTTGACAATACAAAACTCATGTCTAATTTAAGGTTATGAGTTAATCTAACAATTAACTATTCTAATATGAAAAAAAAACAATCAAAAAATCAAAACCAGTCGTTTAACGGTCTGTTTTTATTGCTTTTTATGTTTGCATCGTTTGCGTTTACTTCCAGTTCTTTTTCTCAAAGCATTGTAATAAATGGAACTGTTACTGATGCAAATGGGATTCCTTTACCTGGAACTTCAATTACTATCAAAGAGGATCAAACTATAGGTGCTCAAACTGATTTTGATGGAAATTTTTCCATGACTTTACTAAATACCGAATCAACGCTTGTTTTTAGTTTTATGGGTTTTGTTACTCAAGAAATTTTAGTTGGTGATAAAGAGTTTGTAAATGTTGTGATGCAAGAGGATAGCAATAGTTTGGACGAAGTTGTTGTTATTGGTTATGGAACTCAGAAAAAGAGTGATGTAACTGGCGCAATAGGGCAAGTAAAAGCAAGTGAATTAACACAGGTTGTAACTGCAGATCCAATGAGCGCGTTGCAAGGTAGAGTTTCTGGGGTTAATGTAACTTCATCTTCAGGTAGCCCAGGTTCTACTTCTGATATTATGATTAGAGGAATTGGGAGTTTTGGAAACAACCAACCTTTATATATTGTTGATGGGGTGCAAGCCGATCCTTCTTTTATGGATTCAAACAACATTGCATCTATAGAAGTTTTAAAAGATGCTGCTTCTGGTGCAATTTATGGTACAAGAGCGGCTAATGGTGTTGTTATTATTACTACCAAAACAGGAAAACTAGGAAAACCAATTATTGATATTGAATCATCTTTTAGTAGCAATACTTCTAGAAATGAAATGGAATTGTTAGATGCTGAAGGTTACGTAAAAGTTCATGGTCAAATGTTTGAAAATGCAGGCAATGCTTTGCCTCAATATGTGCAAAATGCACCTGCTATAAATACAGATTGGATTGATGAAACACATAGAAGTGGGCAGTTATCATTGTTAAATGTAAGAGTAAGTGGAGCAACAGATAATGTAAATTATAGTGTTTCAGGAAATTTTGCTGACGAAGTGGGATTACTAATTGGATCTGACTTTTCAAAAAAAGGGATTAGTGCTAATTTGGGTATTAAAAAAGGTAAATTAAAAATTAATGCCAATTTAAATTATACAGAAACAGATAAAGAGGCCTACAAGTTCTCATTAAGAGAAACATATCACATTTCTCCATTAATTCCAGTGTATGATAACACTAAAGAATATGGGTTTGGGTTTAGAGATGGTGATATACCTGATCATCGTAATCCAGTAGGGGATAATGCTTTTCTTCAGGGAAATACAAATTTGAAATATTTTTTAGGAAATGTAACATTTGGATATGAAATAATTGAAGGATTAAATGTGAATGCAAATTTTTCCATGTCAAATTTGGCGAATTACACCTATAATTTTCATACCCCTTTTCAGGTTAGAGATGTACAAGAAGAAAGTAATCAATACGCTTTTGTGTCAGAATATCATAGTGAGTTCAGAAGATTAAATCAAGAGTATACTGCAAATTATAAATTTGAATTAAGTAAAAATTCATTTGATGTTTTAGTGGGATATCAAAAAATATCTGAACCTTTTAAAGAAACTTATGCGCAAGGTGAAGGGTATAAATTAGATGATGATGGAAATAAAGTTGATGCCATTATTTTAGATGATAGTTTTAATACACTAAATGCTTTTACTGATGGAACCTATTCTGCCAGTGGTACAAATGCTGAGTATAGTTTGCTTTCTTACTTTGGAAGAATAAACTATTCTTATGATGATAAATATTTATTTCAAGCAAGTGTTCGTAGAGACGGCAGCTCTAAATTTGGTAAAAATAACAGGTATGGAGTATTTCCTTCATTTGCCTTAGGATGGAAAATAACGGATGAAAATTTCATGAAAGACCAAACCATTTTTGATTTCTTAAAATTAAGAATGAGTTGGGGACAAGCAGGAAATGATAGTGCTTTGGGATACTATGATTATGTTGCCTTAATTAGTCAGGGAAAAAGTCAGAATGATGGAGGTTATGTATTCGGAAATCCTCAAACGTCTTCATTAGGAAGTATTGCAAGAGATTTACAGAATGATGATTTACAATGGGAAACAAACACATCTTCAAACTATGGTCTTGATTTTGCTGCATTAGACCTTAAATTAAAAGGAGCTATCAATTATTATAAAAGTAGTACTGAAGATTTATTAATAACAAAAGTTGTTTCTCCATCGGCAGGGATTAACAGTCCGGTTGTAAATGTAGGAGCATTTGAAAATAAAGGGTTTGAATTTGAACTTGGTTATAAAAATAATGATAATGAGTTTCATTATAGCGCTTTTACAACTTTTACAACCATCAATAGTGAAGTTACTAAATTAAGTAGTGAAGATCAAGTATTGTATGGTGTAGGGTTAAAATATGGTTCAGACCATTTTGTAAATCAGACCAAAATTGGACATGAACCAGGAGCTTTCTTTTTACCAACAGCAAATGGAATTTTTCAAAATCAGGCTGAAATTGATACGCATAGTTTAAACGGTGAATTAATCCAACCAGAAGCTTCTCCAGGAGATATCCGATTTGTTGATCAAAATAATGATGGAGTTATTAATAGTGATGATGCTACCTATCAAGGAACCGCAATACCAAAGTATGAATATAGTTTAAGTTTTAATTCAGATTATAAAGGATTTGATTTAAATATATTTTTTCAAGGAGTAGGTGGAAATAAAATTTACAATGGAAATGATTTTGAAATGTTAGGAATGGATAGTGGTAGAAATTTTAGAACAGAAACATTAAATGCCTGGACTCCTACAAATACCAATACCGATATGCCAAGAGCAGTTCTTGGAGATCCAAATCAAAACGCAAGAGCATCTACACGATTTTTAGAAGATGGTGGTTATTTCCGTATTAAAACAATACAGTTAGGGTACAGTTTCAATGAAAAAGTACTTGAAAATCTTCAAATGTCAAAATGTAGAGTTTATTTAACAGGACAAAACCTAGTTACTTTTACAAATTACAGTGGTTTAGACCCTGAAGTAGGAGGAAGTATTTTATCAAGAGGTATTGATAGAAGCCTTTATCCAAAATACAAATCATTCATTCTTGGGGTACAACTTCAATTTTAACTTTAAAAATTTAGGAAATGAAATATATAAATAAAATATGTATGGTGGCATTTAGTATGCTAACATTAATATCTTGTAATGATGATGAATTTTTAGAGCAATCATCACCTGATCAATTAACTTCAGAAAGCTTTTGGAGAAATGCTGAAGATGCAAAATCTGGATTAACAGCTGCCTATGCTGAATTAGAATCAAGAAGTAATTTTTGGGACGGTTGGCAAGAAGGAAGGGGTGTGGTTGAATACTTTAGATCAGATTATGCATTACCGGGGCCAGATGCTACAAACTATGGGCACTGGATGTCAATTTTTAATTTCACTTATACAAACGGACATACTTTTGTAGATGTTTTATGGAGTACTAATTATAAAGGGTTAAATTTTGCAAATCAGGTTATTTCAAAAGTTGGCGCTATGACCAGTGAACAAATATCAGATGCAGAAAAAAATCAAATTATTGGCGAAGCCACTTTTTTAAGAGCTTATTACCATTTTAAATTATTAACACTTTTTGAACAAATTATTTTGAGAACTGATATCATTTCTCAAGAAACGTTGGACAAAGAGTTAGCAGATAGACCAGAATCTTGGACTGCAATAATTAATGATTTTAAAACTGCTGCAGAAATGCTTCCACCAACTAATAGTGCTAATAATTTGGGTAGAGCAAATAAAGGTGCTGCGTTGGCTTTTTTAGGAAAGGCTTATTTATACAAAGCGGGAGATATTTCATCTTCTGAAAGCAATGATTTTGAAAATGCGTCAAATGCATTTAAACAAATTGTAGACGACGGCATTGGAAATTATGATTTAGAACCTGAATTTTTAAGTCTTTTTAATGGTGAAAATGAAAATAATACCGAATCTATTTTTGAATTACAATTTAAAAGTGGTGATGCAACTTCATGGAATGCTACCGCACTTCATTTCTTTGTAGGAGATTGGTCTGTTGGAGGATGGGGAGGTATTGAAGCTTCTATGGCTGCTGTAAATGAAATGAAAAAAGAAGGAATGATTGCTACCAATGGCTTGTATGATAATAGATTGTATGGTTCCCTTTATTTTAGAGACTCTTTTTATAACGATACCAATACTAGCCAAATGCAAGGAGGGACCTGGGATGTATTAATGAATGATACTTATGGAGATACGCATGACAATCATGTGTACTTTAGAAAATGGCTGCCGAATTATGTTTGGAATAATGGATATGTTGGAGTAAACGTAGTATTAATGCGCTATGCTGATGTGTTATTAATGTATGCTGAATCGTTAAATGAAACTGGAAATACACCAAAGGCAATAGATTTAATAAATGAAGTTAGAAATACCCATGGTTTAATGCCTGATTTAACTGTAAGTTCTCAATCAGCTGTGAAAACACAAATAATTCATGAAAGAACTATGGAATTAACATTGGAATCTACTCGATTTTTTGACTTAAGAAGATGGGGTATGTTAGATCAGGCTATGCAGGCTGCTGGTAGAAGCGGATTTAATAGTACTGAACATTCATATCTTCCAGTTCCATTATCGGAAATACAAGCAAACTCTAAAATTGATTAAGAAAAACATTATAAATCTAAAGTAATTATTTGAGTTTATTTTAAAAAGGCTGTCTGAAAAGACAGTCTTTTTATGAATCAGCAAATATTTTGAGAAATTTAAACATGAAAAAAGTATTGATTTTAGGAACTGGAATGGTGGTAAAACCAATTGTTCACTATTTACTTGATAATAATATTCAGTTACGATAGTAAGTCGAACGAAAGAAAAAGCTTTAAAAGTTTTGGAAGGGTTTTCAAATGGTAAAGCAGTTGATGTGGCAATTAATAATAATGCTTCTTATTTGAAAGAAAGAGACTATTGTTTCAAGAATGCTAGATTTTGTTGAACCTAAAACACTGTAATATTAGAACTGTTTTATAGTGTTGTGTCAAATACTTTACGTCGACTTCTCCAAATTACACCCAAGCGTATATTAGACTTGAACAAAATGCTTCTAAAAACGAAAAAAACCTTGAAAATCAAACGATTAACAAGGTTTTTAGTACAAGAGGCGGGACTTGAACCCGCACGAGCCTTACAGCTCACTGGATTTTAAGTCCAGCGTGTCTACCAATTCCACCACTCCTGCATTGGTATTTTATGTTGTAGAGCGAAAGACGGGATTTGAACCCGCGACCCCCACCTTGGCAAGGTGATGCTCTACCCCTGAGCTACTTTCGCAGTCATATTTTCTTAAGAACTTACATTTGATAATCTAAATGCGAGTGCAAATTTAAAATAATTAAACTAATTGCAAAGACTTTTTTAAGTTTATTTTAAATATTTATTTAATCAACTAGCTATAAGGTTGTAATTCTCTAATAATAAAATATATTTGCAGTGATTTTAATCAAATTTAATGCAAATAACTTCAAATTCTAGTCGTATAAAGGTGAATTTTTCAGCAATATTTAGTGACTTTAAGCAACTAACAAAAGTTGGTTTATCTTTAAGTGTAGTATTTTCTTCATTAGCGGGGTATTTATTGGCTGTTGATAAAATTCAACTATCAATACTATTTATGTTAGCAATTGGTGGTTATTTAATGGTTGGAGCATCAAATGCTTTCAATCAAATTATTGAAAAAGACACCGATGCATTAATGAAACGAACAATGAATAGACCATTGCCAGCAGGTAGAATGCATGTTTCAATGGCGTTGGTTATTGCAGTTTCTTTTACAATTGTTGGTTTGGCAATTTTATATAGCATCAATCCTAAGAGTGCTTTATTTGGTGCTATATCTATTTTTTTATATACAAGTATTTATACACCTTTAAAATCAGTTACTCCATTATCCGTTTTTGTAGGTGCAATTCCTGGTGCAATTCCATTTATGCTAGGTTGGGTGGCCGCTACAGATGATTTTTCTATAGAACCTGGAATGTTATTTTTAATTCAGTTTTTTTGGCAATTTCCTCATTTTTGGGCAATTGCTTGGTTACAATATGATGAATATAAAAAAGCAGGTTTTAATTTAATGCCGATGGGACAAAAAAATAAGAAAGCTGTAATTCAAATTATCATATATACAGTTTGTTTAATAATAGTTTCAGTAATTCCTGTATTAAAATTAACAGGAAGTTTTTATATTTACCCAATAACAGCGGTTATTTTGGTTTTTTTAGGAAGCACAATGTTATTTTATGCGGTGAAACTATATAAAAACCAAACCAATAAGGAAGCAAGACAATTAATGCTGTCAAGTGTTTTATATATAACCCTAATACAAGTAATTTACGTTGTCGATAAATTTTTACATTAAATGGAAAACACATTAGAACAAGAATACAAACAAGCCAAAAGGAAATCGGCTAAACCAATGCTTTGGGTTTCAATGATTAGTATGACCATGATGTTTGCTGGTTTAACAAGTGCATATGTAGTAAGCAGGAAACGTTATGATTGGGTTTCGTTTGATTTACCACCAGCATTTTATATTAGCACAATTTTAATAGTACTAAGTAGTATAACTTTTTTATTAGCCAAATTTTTTATTAAAAAGGATAATAGACAACTTACAACCGTATTTTTAATTACAACTTTAGTTTTGGGTGCTGGTTTTGTGTTTTTTCAGTTTGAAGGATTTAAAGAATTAATTAATTCAGGGTTGTTTTTTGCAGGTGAAAAAAGCACGGTAAAATCATCTTTTATTTACGGAATCACATTAGCACATTTAGTGCATATAGCTGCAGGAATCATAGTACTTCTTGTAGTGTTTTATAACCATCTAACTAAAAAATATACTTCAACAAATTTTTTAGGATTAGAGTTAGGTGCAATTTTTTGGCATTTTGTTGATATATTATGGATTTACCTGTTTTTATTTTTCTATTTTATTAGGTAATAAAAATTACATATATTTGGCGCAACTATAACTAAAAATCAAAACAAACTTTATATGGAATCAACTATTGCTACTAACGCTAATAGAGATAATTGGGATGGAGGAGCCAATAAACCTTTAGGTGCAAGCTACGGCAAAATGATGATGTGGTTTTTCATTTTATCGGATGCACTTACATTTTCAGGTTTTTTGGGCGCTTACGGTTTAATGCGTTTTAAATTTATTGACTCTTGGCCAATTGCTGATGAAGTTTTTACCCACTTTCCATTTTTACACGGTGTACATGCGCCAATGTATTATGTAGCTTTAATGACCTTTATTTTAATATTTTCATCAGTAACAATGGTATTAGCTGTTGATGCAGGTCATCAAATGAATAAAACAAAAGTTACCTTTTATATGTTTCTAACCATTATTGGTGGTGCTATATTCTTAGGTTCACAAGCTTGGGAATGGAAAAACTTTATAGGAGGTTCTTATGGTGCAGTTCAATTAAATGACGGTAAAATTATTCAATTTGTAAATGCTTCTGGCGAACAAATCACGTTAGAAAGTTTTGCTAAACCTTCTCAAACAGAAAGAACCCAACATATAAAAAGTAAAGGATTGTGGTTTGTTGAAGAAGCAGCTTTACCAGCAATAACTTTAAATGAAGTAATAGAAGGTTTTAAAGCACATCCTGAAATTACAATTAGAACTGAACAAGTAAATCCAGAATTAAAAGAAAAAATAATCATTCCACGTGAAAATGCCATGGCTTATTTAAATGAAAGCAAGGCAGTTGTTACTGGTGCTAACTTACAAGTAAACGAATACGGTAAAACTTTATTTGCAGATTTCTTTTTCTTTATTACAGGATTTCACGGTTTTCACGTATTATCTGGAGTTATTATAAATGTTATCGTATTTTTTAATGTTATTATTGGAACTTATGAGCGTAGAGGACATTACGAGATGGTTGAAAAAGTTGGATTGTACTGGCACTTTGTAGATTTAGTTTGGGTATTTGTATTCACATTCTTCTACTTAGTTTAATTCAAAAAAAGAAATAAAAATGGCACACGCACAAGAACATACATCGCACACAAAATTAATTTGGAAAGTATTTGGAATACTTTCAGCAATAACATTAGTTGAAGTTATTTTAGGAATTATAAAGCCAGAATTTCTTCATTTAACTAATTTTTTAGGAACAAGTTTATTAAATATCATTTTCTTAGTTTTAACATTGGTAAAAGCATATTACATTACTTGGTTTTTTATGCATATGGCCGATGAAAAGAAGAATTTAAGAAGAGCTGTTGTTTGGACAGCCTTTTTCTTAATTTGTTATTTAGCAGCATTATTATTAATTGAAGGAAGTTATATTAACGATGTTTTAGGGCCATTAACAAAATGGAACTACTAAAACTTTAAAATTATAAAGGAGGAAGGTGGTTTTTTAACCACCTTTTTTTTACAATCAATATGAAGAAATTTTGGATACTTTTTAGCTTATTTATTTTACCATTGGTATTTTATATATTTTTATCAAAAGGAATTTACAAATATTCAAATTTGCCAATACTCACTGAAAAAGTAGTTGATGTAAAACAATTTACTTCGGACGAAAAAAGTTCTTTTGCCAATAAATTGACTGTTGTTTGTTTTTTAGGAAGTGATATAAAAGAAGCAAAAGCAAGTTTATTTAATTTAAATCAAACGGTATATAAGCGTTATTATGAAAAGCCATTTTTTCAAATGATAGCCTTACTTCCTAAAGAAAATAAAAATGAATATGAAGCGGTAATTGAAGAACTTTCAGTATTTACAGATATTAAAAACTGGCATTTTGTATATGCAAATTCAGAAAGCATTCAATCACTTTTTAATAGTTTTGACACTCCATTCCAACTGAATAATAATTTATATTCAGAAAATGCATTTATTATTGATATGGAATTGCGATTGCGAGGTAGAAAAGATGATGAAGATACTAAAGGTGGAAAATTGTACGGTTATAATATGAAGTCTGTTTCTA
Source organism: uncultured Lutibacter sp. (assembly GCF_937891065.1). Lineage (GTDB taxonomy): Bacteria > Bacteroidota > Bacteroidia > Flavobacteriales > Flavobacteriaceae > Lutibacter. Next base: position 42,117 of record NZ_CALAEQ010000008.1, read on the forward strand.
CGTTAAAAAATAAAATGAAAGATGATATTGATGTTATTTATTATCAATTAAAAAAATCTGCAGAGAAGCAAAAAAGAAGAAAAAGAGAAATATAATTATCATGAAAAAATATTCATATATAGGTGTTGCCTTTATCATTTTAATCTTCGGAATTTATGCGATTCCTAAAATTGTAAATACATTAAAAACACCAGAATTAATTACCGTTGCAAAAGTTCCTTCATTCGAATTTACGAATCAAGATGGTGAATTAATTTCAAATTCGTTTTATGATAATAAAGTGTATGTAGTAGAATTTTTCTTCACAACCTGCCCAACTATTTGTCCGAGAATGACTGAAAGTATGATTACCATTCAAAATCAATTTTATGCCTATCAAGATTTTGGAATTGTTTCTTTTAGTATTAACCCAAAACATGATACTCCTGAAATTTTAAAACAATATGCAAAAGATCACGGAGCTACATTAAAAAATTGGAACTTTTTAACTGGAGAGCAAGAGGTAATTTATGAGTTAGCAAATACTGGTTTTACACTTTTTGCAGGTGAAAACAGCGATGCAGAAGGCGGGTTTGAACATTCAGGAATGTTTGCTTTAATTGATAAAGAAGGAAATATACGTTCAAGGTTAGATGAATTTGGAAATCCAATTGCTTTTTATGATGGTTTAGATCCAATTGGCGTGGAAATGATTAAAGAAGATATTGCAATACTTTTGAAAGAATAATGACTAAAGAAACCAAAAAATATAATAAATGGATTGTTATTTTATCAATAACAATTCCGTTAGTAGTGGCAATTTTATTTGGTGTAAAAATTGATGCCGAACTACCTGTTTTTTTACCGCCAATATATGCAAGCATCAATGCATTAACTTCAATAGTTTTGATAGCTTCATTTTGGGCTATAAAAAACAAAAAAGTAAAATTGCACGAAAATTTAATGAAAACAGCCATTATATTTTCAGTAGTGTTTTTAGTATTATATGTTGCCTATCATATGACTTCAAATTCCACAAAATTTGGAGGAGAAGGAAATTTAAGAATAGTGTACTTTATCATTTTAATTTCACATATTATATTGTCTATTGCAGTCATTCCTTTCGTATTGATAACATATGTTAGGGCTATTACCAATAATATTGAACTACATAAAAAAATTGCAAAATTCACTTTTCCATTATGGTTATATGTTGCTATTAGTGGGGTGGTAGTTTATTTAATGATTTCACCATATTATTAATAATGAAAAAATTAGTAGTTTTTATATTAATATTTAGTACACATTTTTTAAATGCACAATGCGCCATGTGTAAAGCCGTTGTTGAAAGTGGTGATATTTCACAAGCTGAAGGCTTAAACACAGGGATACTTTATTTAATGATTTTTCCTTACCTTTTAGTGGGTACTTTATTTTATTTTATTATTAAAAGTAGAAGAAAGAAGAAAATTTAACATTTCTATAAGAGACTAAGAGTGTAACAAATAATAATTTTAGTCGTCATATAACAATATCAGCTTAACTATAAACTCAATTCTATATAATGAGAACAAAAATTGTTACAATTTTAGCATTTGTATTTTTTATAACTATAAATGCACAAGAAAAAAAATGGACACTTCAAGAATGTGTATATCACGCTTTAGATAATAATATTACAATTAAGCAAAATAAGTTAAATGTTGAAATAAGTCAAGAGAATGTAATTAGCTCTAAAGGGAACTTTTTACCAAATTTGAATGCTTCAACTGGTGGAAATTTAAATTTCGGATCTGGTTTCGACCCTGTTTCTCAAGATAGAGTTTCAACAAGTACTTTTGGTGGTTCTTTTGGAATTAATTCAGGAATAACAGTTTTCAATGGGTATAGAAATTTAAACACTTATAAGCAAGCTCAACTAGGCGTTGAAGGAAGTAAATTAGATTTAGAAAAAATTCAAGATGATATTTCATTATATGTTGTAAATACGTATTTGAATGTATTGTTTGCTAAAGAAAATTTAAATGTTGCAAATGTTCAATTTGAAATTAGTAAAAAACAAATTGAAAATGCAAAAGCAAAGTTTGATGCTGGAGTGAAACCAAAAGGTGATTTGTTAAACGCACAATCTACTGCTGCTGCTGATGAACAAGCTGTAATTTCATATGAAAACACATTAAATTTAGCGTTGTTAGATTTATCTCAATTATTGCAAGTTGATCCAGTTGGCTTTGATGTGGAGGTTATAGAAATAGATTCTCCTTCAACTATATTAATGTATAAAGACCCTAATGAAGTTTATAATAAAGCATTAGTAAACAGACCAGAGATTAAAAGAGCTGAATTAGATATAGAATCAGCAGATTTATCAGTTGAAATTGCAAAAGCATCATTTTTGCCTTCAATATCTTTAGGGGCAAATGTAGGTACAGGTTATGGTTTTAATCTTAAAAATAATTCTCACATACCTTACTTTTCACAATTAGATGATAATTTAGGTTATGGTATAAGTTTCAATGTTAATATTCCTATTTTTAATAGAAACCAAACGAAGTCTAATGTGAATAGACAAATAATTAATTATGAGATTTCAAAGTTTGGATTAGAGAATGAAAAATTACAATTACAACAAACAATTCAAAAAGCGTTTTATGACGCAAAAGCAGCGGCAAAAACATATGAATCAGCAGAAAAATCGTTGATTGCACAAAATGAGGCTTTTAAAAATGCACAAGAAAGTTACAATTTAGGAGCAATGACACAGTTTGATTTTGACCAAGTTCGTAATCGCTTTGTAAATGCAGAAGGAGCAATAATAAGAGCAAAATACGATTTTGTATTTAAAACCAAAGTTTTGAGATTTTACTATGGAGAGCCTATTTTGCTTGATTAATAATTTCATAAAATAGTTAATTAAATATCCAGCGTTTTACGTTGGATATTTTGTTTTATACTTATTGAATTAAGTATCTTTGCCATTTAAAAATTGAATATTGGGGTACATTTTAAACATAGAAACTGCAACAAAAAACTGCTCGGTAAGTATTTCGAAAGAAGGTAAAACTATTGTTTTAAAAGAACTAAATAGTGGAGAATATTCTCATGCTGAAAAATTACACGAATTTATTAAACAAGTTACTGATGAAGTTGGTATTGAATTATCAGAATTAAAGGCGGTAGCAGTTAGTAAAGGGCCTGGATCTTATACGGGTTTAAGAATTGGAGTTTCGGCTGCAAAAGGCTTGTGTTTTGCCTTAGAGATTCCATTAATTTCGATAAATACGTTACAAATATTAGCATTATCAATTTCAATTTCTGAAGGTGTTGTTATTCCTTTGTTAGATGCGAGAAGAATGGAAGTTTATAGTAGTGTTTTTAATTCAAAAAATGAATCTCTTAGAGAAGTGAAAGCTGAAATAATTACGGAAGACTCTTTTAAAGAGTACTTAAATATTCAAAAAGTTTATTTTGTTGGTGATGGTGTCGAAAAATGTAAAGGAATTATTACACATAAAAACGCAACATTTATTGATGATAAATTACCTTCAGCAAATGAAATGTCAAAACTTTCTTTTGAAAAGCTCAAAAAAAACGGCATCGAAGATGTCGCTTATTTTGAACCTTTTTATTTAAAAGATTTTGTAGCTATAAAATCTAAGAAGTAAATCTATTTTGTAACGTTAACTTGGTGTGGATAAGGTATTTCAATACCAGCTTTATCTAATGCGTATTTTCCTTCTTCAATTACACTAAAATAAACATCCCAATAATCAGCTGGAGTTGCCCAAGGTCTCACAGCGAAATTCACTGAACTATCAGCTAATTCTGAAACATTTACTGTTGGTGCAGGATCTTTTAAAACTTTTGAATTTTTAAGCATAACATTCATTAAAACTTCTTTTGTTTTTTTGATGTCTTCACTATAACCAACTCCAAATGTTAGATCTACACGTAATTTTCCTTCTTCTGTATAATTTTTAATATTTCCGTTAGATAAAATTCCATTAGGCACTATTACTAATTTATTACCTGGGGAAATTAATTTAGTTACAAATATTTGAATTTCTTTTACAACACCTATTTCACCTTGAGCTTCTATTAGATCACCTACTTTAAAAGGTTTAAAAATCATAATTAAAGCACCGCCCGCAAAATTTGCCAAAGCACCTTGTAGAGCTAAACCAACTGCTAAACCTGCAGCTCCTAAAATAGCAATGAAAGAAGTTGTTTCAATACCAACTTGAGAAATGGCAGTAATAAAAATCAATACTTTTAATCCCCAACCAAATAAATCTCCTAAAAATTTTTGTAGGGTTTCATCAAACCCTCTTTTAGCCATTAATTTTTGAGTGATTTTTACAATTTTTTTAGAAAGCCAGAACCCAATTATTAGTATTAATATTGCGCCTATAACATTAGTTGCATTTCTGTCAATAAAGTTTGTTGTTAAATCTAAGTACTTTTGATAATCCATGATTTTTTAATTTTTAAGTAAAATTAGGACTATTCCTATAATTGAAGGAATAGATTGAATAAAAAATATTTTAATTTTTTTTGTAGTATACCAACCGTACACCCCAGCTACAGTTACACAAATTAAAAAGAAAAGAGCAATGTTATTAAAATTGTCCATATCTATAATAGCCCAAATAAGTCCTGCAGCTAAAAAACCATTATACAAACCTTGATTTTTAGCCAGTGTTTTAGAAATTTTCGCATCTTCAAGTTTTAAACCAAAAGCTTTTAAACCTCTTGGTTTATCCCAATAAAACATTTCTAAAATCATAAAATAAATGTGCTCAAAGGCAACTAAGCAAACAAAAAACACTTGTAATAATTTCATAGTTAAAATTTTATTTTTAATTTATTTAATGCTTTTTTAGTATCGCTTACAGGAATTTTACAAGCCCCATCTACACAAATATAAATGAGAGTTTCACTTTCATTAAAGCGACCTTCCATTAAAGACAAATTACTTTTTTTTGTACTTCCGGCAATTAGTTTATTTGGAATATAACTTTTATTTATTTCATTAAGTTTCTCAAAAGCATTTTCACCTGCTATGGCTATTTGATAATAATCTCCTGAAAAATCAGACATAAGTTGTAACCAATTTGAATGCCCTGACGCATATTTTTGTGTTCTTTCTTTTACATTATGAAGCATTTGTTTGCTTACTTTTAAATAATAACTATTGGAATAATAATGGCTTAATTTAAATAAATTTCTTGCCATTATAGAATTTGAAGCAGGTATTACATTGTCTTCAATTTCCATTTTACGTGTAATTAAATTAGGATCTTCGTTTGAAGTAAAATAAAATAGTGATCTGTCAGTATCATAAAAATGATCAAAAGTATAGTCGGTTAATTGTTTGGCTGTGTTTAACCATACTTCATTAAAAGTGGCTTCATATAAAGCTATAAAGGCATCAATTACAGTAGCATAATCTTCCAAATACCCATTAATAGTACTTTTTCCATTTTTATAATTATGATTCAAATTTCCGTTTTCTTGAAGTTGTTTGGTATAGATAAATGTTGCGTTTTTAATGGCAACATCTAAAAAATGTTGTTCATTAAAAACAGTATACGCGTTTATATATCCTTTCAGCATCAATGCATTCCAAGAAGTTAAGGATTTGTCATCTAATCGTGGTTTTTCTTTTTTATTTCGTTCTTTTAATAATATTTTATGCCAATGAATAACTTTTTCTTCTAATTCAGAATTTGAGATTGAGTGGTTCTGGGTAATTTCAAGTTTATTATCCTTTCTAATTAACACGTAGTTGTCATGTTCCCAAAAACCATAATGATTGATATTGTAGTAGTCAGAAAATAAATCAAAATCAGTTCCCAAAATAGATTTTATTTCCTCTTTTGTCCAAACATAATAAGCGCCTTCTTCTAATTTTCCTTTTTCATTGATACTGTCTGCATCTAATGATGAATAGAAAGCACCTTCATTGGTCGTTAATTCTCTTTCAATAAACTGAAGCGTTTGGTATACCGTATTTTTATACAACTCATTTTTTGTTGCCTGATAAGCTTCAGCGTATAAACTTACTAATTGCCCGTTATCATATAACATTTTTTCGAAATGTGGTACGTGCCATTTTTCATCAACCGAATAACGAGAAAACCCACCACCTATTTGATCGTAAATACCACCAAAAGCCATATTGCTAAGTGATGTATTTACATAGTTAAGTATGTCAGTATCTTCAGCCTGCATTGCGTAACGCAACAAAAATTGGTAGTTGTTAGGCATTGGAAATTTAGGTGCGCCTTTTCTTCCTCCTAAATTAAAATCCATAGATTGTTTCCACTCATCTACTGTTAAGTTTAAATCTGCTACTTTAAAATCTATTTCATTGTTGTTTTTTGGAATTAAATCAGAATTATTAATTCCTTCCGTTAGTTTTTCGGCATAATCAATTGCTTTTTGAGGTGTTTCAGTATATAATTTTGAAAGTTGATTTAAAGCATTTATCCAATTTTCTTTTGGAAAATAAGTACCACCCCAAATTGGTCTTCCGTCGGGTAGTGCAATGCAATTTAAAGGCCAACCACCTCTACCAGTTATTAATTGAATGGCATTCATATATACTTGGTCAATATCTGGACGTTCTTCTCTATCTACCTTAATATTAATGAAATTTTGATTCATAACAGCTGCAACTTCTTCATCTTCAAAGCATTCATGTTCCATTACGTGACACCAATGGCAAGACGAATACCCAATTGAAATAAGTAATAGTTTGTTTTCTTTTTTGGCAAGGTCAAGTGTTTCTTTATTCCAAGCATACCAATCAACAGGATTGTGAGCATGTTGTAAAAGGTAAGGGCTAGTTTCGTTAATTAAACTGTTGGTGTATGTATGTTCTGACATTTTTTTATTAGTTTGACTTGTACAATTAGTTAAAAGAATAAGTAAAAGTAATAATGGTAATTTATACATTATTAGTTGAAATTTAATTCAAATATGTAATTAAAAAGACCGTCTAAGAAGTTATAAAAACTGTCATTTTTGAATTTATTCCAGAATCTTATCATGTAAATATTAAATCAATATGATAATATGAATTAAATTCAGGTTAACGAAAATTTCACTTTTTAGACAGTCTTTTTAAAATAATATAAAAAGAGATTATTTCACTTCAAATGTAATTTTTAGATTTACTCTAAACTCTTCAACATTGCTGTTATTAACAACAACACTTTGTGATTGTACGAAGGCTGATTTAATGTGGTTTATACTTTTTCCTGCATGTGCAACAGCTTTTCTAGTAGCATCTTCCCAACTTTTGTCTGAGCTTGCCATTACTTCAATAACTTTCATAATTGCCATAATTTTTGTTTTTTAGTTAATAGTTTTAAATATACAAAATATTAATTTATGTAGCATAAATCTCATTTGCAACATTTACATAATTTTTTAATTCTTGGCACATAGTGCACATAGTAATTAAAAATTTTAAATTTGAGTATACTATTTAGCAAAAAAGCTATTTTTAGTATTATAGCTTATGTAAACTTTACAAAGTAAATCGTCAGTTAAAATTGGACTAATTTAGACAATTACTTAGAGAGTGTTTTAACAAACTTTAAATTTACTAAACTAAGGTTATTTTATTGGACTATAGGTGAGTAACCATTCTTTAGAAGCTGAATTAGTACTTTCTTTTAATAGTTTAAAACCATTTTTTTTATAAAAATAGCTAAGAGATTCTTCTTCAATAGTGAGCCAATATTTTTGATTTTTATTTTCTTCTTTAAGTTTATCCAACCATTTTGAAGCTAATTGTTGATTCCTTTTTTGAGGAATTACCCATAGATAACCAATGTATAAATAACCTTCTGAAAATAAGTATTGAAATGACTGTTCAAAATCTGTCATTTCAGGGTGACTGTTTAAAAACACAATACCACCAGCAACTATCTCATTTTTATCTTTTAAAACATAAATTGTTGCGGTTTTTTTATAAGCATCCCATTCAGAAACAATAATATCTTGCCAATCTGTAGGTAATATATCAAAAAACTGTTTTGGAGATTTGTTTAAATTAATAAAGTCTAAAGCCATTTTTTTTAATTTAGATTAAACCCCAAGACATTAGCTTGTCTGATTCGTCAAACCATCTATCACCAATATCAGTTCTATAATAACTGTTATTTACAATAATAGTATTTACGCGGTTATACATCATTTTTTGAGCATCTTTCATTGTAATTCCTGTGCCAGTTACTAATAATGCAATACCCGTATTTCCTGTAATAAGCCATTCATCATTTATTTTCTTTAAATGCATTGGGTGTATTCCTTCTTTTAAATCCTTTTTAAAAATTACTACTGAATCTTTAGAAAACAAATTAAAACTTTTTTTATCTTCATAAGGAAATGGAGGAACAACAATAAAAACACCTACTTGAAATCCTTTTTTTACATTAATTGTAAACTTTTGGCCGTTGGCTATTTTATAAAGCATATTACCAATGGGTTCATTTATGCCAGCTCTTTGAATAAATATTTG
>NZ_CALAEQ010000009.1 GCF_937891065.1 uncultured Lutibacter sp.
GTTTTTCATTAAAACCTAAAAAACAAAAAACTTAAAATTTTTGCTTGTATTTGTGTTCAACAAATTTGAAATAATTGTATAATTTATAATTTACGTCTAATCCATAATCTGTATTGAAATTATAATCTATTACATTTTCATAAATAGAACTGTTGTATTTTAAAGGGTTTTGAGCTCTAATATTCCATTTTGTAACATAAAATTTATTTTTAGTTTCATAGTATGATTGTGAATAATAATTGGCTGGTTTTGCAATAGTTAGTAAATAGGTTTCAAAACCAATATCAATAATAATTATTTCATATTCTAAACTATCATTAGCAATTCTTACAGCTCCTTCAGGAAGTTCAGAATTGTTTATTTGAGTTGTATTTATAGTTGAATTACAGCTTACTAGTATTGTTGAAATTAAAAAAATGGTTGCTAAAGTTTTCATAATTTTAGTTTTATAATATGCTACAAATAGTATTCCAAATTTATCAATTTTGAAGATGAATGTTTAAATATTTACATTATTTTTGTAAGTAAACGAATTAAAATACTCAATTGATGAAACAGTCTTTATTCATATTACTAGCTTTTATAACAATTCAAAATTATGCTCAAGATAGAATTACAGGAGCTAATTTTTCTACTCGATCAGAAGTTATTTCACAAAATGGAATGGTTGCCACAAGTCATCCATTAGCAACTCAAATAGGAATTGATATTTTAAAGCAGGGAGGAAATGCTATTGATGCTGCCATTGCTGCAAATGCAGCTTTGGGTTTAATGGAGCCAACAGGTTCTGGAATTGGAGGTGATTTATTTGCAATTATTTGGAGTGCAAAAGATAAAAAATTATATGGATTAAATGCTAGTGGTCGCTCTCCTGAAAGTTTAAATTTACAATATTTCAAAGATAAGAATATGACTAAAATACCATCTTTTGGACCATTACCTGTTTCAGTTCCAGGTTGTGTAGATGGTTGGTTTGAAATGCATGCGAAGTTTGGAATTTTAAATATGGAACAAATCTTAAAACCAGCAATAGGTTATGCAAGAGATGGGTTTCCAGTTACCGAATTAATTGGTTATTATTTAACATCAACTTCTCGTCGTTTTAAAGATTATCCAAATTTTGCTGATACTTATATGCCCAATGGAAAACCATTAGTAAAAGGAACGGTTTTTAAAAATCCTTATTTAGCAAATACATATGAAAAAATTGCAAAAGGGGGTAAGGATGCTTTTTATAAAGGTGAAATAGCTAAAACAATCGCAAATTTCATACAAGAACAAGGAGGTTTTCTTTCTGAAAAAGATTTAGCTAATAATACTTCAGAATGGGTAGAACCAATTTCTTCAAATTATAGAGGATATGATGTTTGGGAATTACCACCAAACGGGCAAGGAACTGCGGTTTTACAAATTCTTAACATTATGGAAGGTTATAATGTAAAAGAAATGGGATTTGGAAGTGCTGAGTATATTCACCATTTTACGGAAGCAAAAAAACTAGCTTTTGAAGATCGGGCTAAATATTATGCTGATATGGATTTTAATAAACTTCCAATTGATCAGTTAATATCTAAAGAATATGCAACTGAAAGAAGAAAATTGATAAACCCAAATAGAGCTGCTAGAAGTTATGATGCTGGAGAGCTCGAACAAGGAAACACTATTTATATGACAGTAGCCGATAAATTTGGAAATATGGTTTCCTTAATTCAAAGTAATTATAGAGGTATGGGGTCAGGAATGGTACCATCTAAATTAGGTTTTATGTTACAAGATAGAGGCGAATTATTTTCATTAGAAGAAGGGCATTTTAATGTTTTTGAGCCTAAAAAAAGACCTTTTCATACAATTATACCAGCATTTATTACTAAAAATGATAAACCTTGGATTAGTTTTGGTTTAATGGGTGGTGCAATGCAACCTCAAGGTCACGCCCAAATTGTAATAAATTTAATTGATTTTGAAATGAATTTACAAGAAGCAGGTGACGCACCTAGAATGCAGCATAATGGATCTTCTGAACCAACAGGGGGAAAAATGACGGATGGAGGTCAATTAGTTTTGGAGTCTGGTTTTGACTATGAAACTATAAGAGATTTAATGCGCAAAGGGCACAAAGTAGGTTTTGAGTTAGGTAGTTATGGTGGTTATCAGGCAATTATGTGGGATGAAATAAACAAAGTTTATTTTGGAGCTTCTGAATCTAGAAAAGACGGTCAAGCAGCTGGTTATTAAAATTATTTTCATGGATAAACAAAGATGTACTTGGTGCGGAAATGACCCACTATATATGGAATATCATGATACTGAATGGGGAGTTCCTGTTTATGATGATGAAAAACTATTTGAATTTTTAATTTTAGAAACATTCCAAGCAGGGTTAAGTTGGATTACCGTTTTAAGAAAACGAGAAAACTTCAGAAAAGCATTTGATAATTTTAACTATAAAAAAATAGCAAATTATGATGAAGCTAAATTTGAGGAGTTACTTCAAAATGCAGGAATTATTAGAAATAAATTAAAAATAAAAGCCACCATTTCTAATGCAATTGCTTTTATGGAAGTTCAAAAAGAATTTGGTTCGTTTTCAACCTATATTTGGAAATTCACCAATCATAAACCAATTAAAAATAAATGGGAAAATTTAAATGGAGTTCCGGCTACAACAGAGCTATCTGATATTGTTTCAAAAGATTTAAAAAAACGTGGATTTAAATTTGTGGGATCTACAGTAATCTATGCGCACATGCAAGCTACTGGAATGATTAATGATCACGTGAAAGATTGTTTTAGATATCATGAAGTCTAAAAAATAAAATTTCTTGAAATACTTTAAATATAGCATACCTTTTTATGAAGGTAAATCGCTTTGAATTACTAAATTTGATGCTTAAAATAAATTAACAATAAAATGAAAATAAAATATTTTTTACCAATGCTGTTTACTGCAGTACTATTGTTTTCGTGTGGAAATAATAAAACTGAAGAAAATACAAAAAAAGAGACTGCAACTGAATTTGAGTATGTTGTTGAACAATTTGCTGACATTAAGGTATTACGATACCAAATTCCTGGTTTTGATGAACTTTCGCTAGGGCAAAAACAATTAGTTTATTATTTATCTCAAGCAGGTATGGTTGGTCGTGATATTATGTACGATCAAAATTATCGCTATAACTTAAAAATTAGACGTGCTTTAGAAAATGTTTATCAAAATTATGAGGGTGATAAAACTTCAGATGATTGGAATAATTTTGAAATCTATTTGAAAAGGATTTGGTTTTCTAATGGGATTCACCATCATTATTCAAATGATAAATTTATTCCTGAATTTTCTAAAGAATATTTTGATACTTTATTAAGTGAAACAGCTACAGAGTTAACGGGTGAAGCATATGATGTTATTTTTAATGATGCTGATGCTAAAAAAGTAAATTTAGATGAAGATAAAGGATTAATTAAAGGATCTGCCATTAATTTTTACTCACCTAATGTTACTACGGAAGATGTAGATAAATTTTATGCTGCAAGAATTGATAGATCAGATGAGACGCCAATTGAGTATGGTTTGAATTCTAAATTAGTAAAAAATGATGATGGAACTTTAGAAGAAAAAGTTTGGAAAGTTGGTGGAATGTATGGCGAGTCTATTGAGAAAATGGTGTATTGGCTAGAAAAAGCTGTTACCGTTGCTGAGAATGAAAAACAAGCAGAAGCCTTAAAATTATTAGTTGAATACTACAAAACAGGTGATTTAGAAACTTGGGATAATTATAATATTGCTTGGGCAACAAGCACCGATGGAGATATTGATTATATCCATGGTTTTATTGAAGTTTACAATGACCCAAAAGCATTTAGAGGTTCATATGAATCGGTAGTTCAGATTAAAGATTTTGATATGTCTAAAAAAATGGCTGTTGTATCTGAAAATGCACAATGGTTTGAAGA
>NZ_CALAEQ010000010.1 GCF_937891065.1 uncultured Lutibacter sp.
ATTAAATATGGTGATGACTTTATGCATTCTATGGAAGAAGGAGGATGGGATTTATCTAAAGTAGATAAAGCTGGAATGAGAGAATCTAAAGCTACATTTGTTTTTGGACAAATGAATGAGCCACCAGGAGCACGTGCTCGTGTTGCTTTATCAGGTTTGACTATTGCTGAATATTTCCGTGATGGTGCAGGTGAAGGACAAGGGAAAGATGTATTATTCTTTGTTGATAATATTTTCCGTTTCACACAAGCGGGTTCAGAGGTGTCAGCGTTATTAGGACGTATGCCATCAGCCGTTGGTTATCAGCCAACACTAGCAACAGAAATGGGAGCAATGCAAGAACGTATTACTTCAACTAAAAATGGTTCAATTACATCAGTACAAGCAGTTTATGTGCCTGCAGATGATTTAACAGATCCAGCGCCAGCAACTACATTTGCGCATTTAGATGCAACAACGGTATTATCACGTAAAATTTCTGAGTTGGGTATTTATCCAGCAGTAGATCCTTTAGATTCTACTTCAAGAATTTTAACCGCTGATATTTTAGGAAAAGAGCATTATGATTGTGCACAACATGTAAAAGAATTATTACAACGTTATAAAGAATTACAAGATATTATTGCTATTTTAGGAATGGAAGAATTATCTGAAGAAGATAAGATAGCCGTTCATAGAGCTCGTAGAGTACAACGTTTTTTATCTCAACCATTCCACGTTGCAGAACAATTCACAGGAATACCAGGTGTATTGGTTGATATTAAAGATACCATCAAAGGATTTAATATGATTTTAGATGGTGAGTTAGATAAATATCCAGAAGCGGCATTTAACTTAAGAGGATCAATTCAAGATGCAATTGATGCTGGAGAAAAAATGTTAGCGGAAGCATAATTCAATTTACAATTATCAATTGACAATTATCAATTATTAAATTATGATTTTAGAAATAGTAACACCAGAAGCAACTTTATTACATTCGGAAGTAGATTCAGTAGCTGTACCAGGTATTAATGGTGAATTTCAAATGTTAAACAATCACGCACCAATAGTGTCATTACTTGTAAATGGGACTGTTAAGTTTAAAGGAGCTAATATTGTTATTGAAGAGCAATTTAAAAATCAATTTACTAATAATAAAGGTGAGTTTACGTTGTCAATTAAAAGTGGAACGATTGAAATGAAGGAAAACAAAGTAATTATACTTGCAGACTAAGTTTCAAATATATTTATAAATAAAAATCCTCGGTTTAACCGAGGATTTTTTTGTTTATGGATAAATCTTCTAATTTATAGATATAATTGTTGATTTACCTTCATAAATGACTTAACTCATCACAAATACCAAAATTGAAATAAAAATGGTAATAAATTTTAAAAGGTATTCTTAAATCAGGTTAATACACTTTTAAATTACAAGAAAAATAGCAATAAGTTAGTGGCAAAACTTTAAATTTTAAATAATTAAGAAATACTTCCATTTAGAGTAGGGTATTTGGCTTTTAAACTGTTTTTTTGTAAACAATTAAATTCAACCATTATTTAGTCAAAATAGACCCTTTTATGCAATTTAAAACCCTCATTTTTTTCCTTTTAATTTCTGCCTCATGTTTTAGTCAAGAAATTGGAAGCGCTAAAAATGGAAACCATTCTATAAAACTTTTAAAATCAAATAATTTATTTTCTTTTGTTTATTCTAATATCAATTCAGAAATATTAAATGATGAGAATTCATTTAATTTTCCAAATATAAATACAATGCTCCAAATTGTTAAGAGTGGTTTTGCCTATCATAATGATCATCAAGTTATTATTCAAACAAACAAAGACACCATAGTTAAGTTTGATTTTAAAAAGGTGAAAGGGAAAAAGATGTTAATGATTCGGCAGAATAGTTTATTAAGTGAAAAAACTAGTACAAGTACTTTTTTTACAAAAAATGAAATTATAGGGTTATTTGGAAATCCTTAACCATCCTATCTTCAAAAAGAATTAAATATAGACATCTGGTTTCCCTTATTTTAAAAAAATATTTTATTCAATAGGTTATAGTTAATTAGAATAACCATAGTCTTTTTTAATTAAAAAAATGTTTAAACTTCACAGGAATCCCCCATGCAATTTGGTTTTTCTGTAGGGTTTTTTAGCAAATTTAGATTGATAGCTAAATCGTATAATTTACAACCTACGCAAATACCAAAAGCAGCTTCTAAATACAGTAGCACTAAACAAATTAGACATAGTAAACACACAGGATCAAAAAAAGTAGCGTCGTTTATTAAGAAAAGAGAAAGTGAAAAGATAACTGTTGACAAAACTAAGCCCAAACTCCAGGCAAATTTCTTTTGAATTGCACCTATTGGTAATGGAGATTGTTTATAAACAATTAATTTTGCTAAGAGCATTGTAGGTGCATATTTCGGATTAATAAATATACCAATAAGAAAATTTAATAATAGAAATCCAGAAATGTAAGGTATTACTGTGTATTTATTTAAAATAAATCCATTGATAGACGCTATAATACCAAGCAATAACATAATACCTGCACTAGCTCTTAGCTGTCTCTCATCTAAAACTTTGTATTTTCTACCTTCAATGTAATCTCCAAAACTTAGTATTGACATATTTTTGTTTTTAAGGGGCGAATATATACTTTTTTACACTTATTATTATAAATTGAATTTTGTTTTGTAAAATTTATATAGAATTTCAATGTATTAATTTATAGCTAACTATGCCGCTATTTATAATAACCTTTTCAAAGAGATAAATTAATTTTCGTTTTAATGATATTTATCATCAATTTAAATGAATATTCAGTCTAAATTTGTAGCACTTATTCATTGCTTATCTATAAGTAATGAGTTTTTGATTTTTTTAGTTAGTAGTAAAAAAGGGAGTCCCAAAAAGACTCTCTTTTTTAATGAAGGCTCCATAGTTCAAGGGATAGAATAAAAGTTTCCTAAACTTTAGATTCAGGTTCGAATCCTGGTGGAGTCACTACCATTAAATTTTGATTTTTTTAAATAGAATTAAGTCTGAAACACCGTTTCTAAAAATAAGGTATCCTTAAAATTTCGGAGTGCTAAATTATCTTTTCAGTTGGCTTAAAAATAGAGAGTCTTTTTCTTTATTGATCTTAATAACGTCATCAATATTGTCGTTTGGAATTGTAAGCGAAAGTACATAATGCTCAATATTCCAGTTATTTTCATTCTTTGTAATCACTCCTGAGCCTCTACAAATTCCCATGTGAGTTTCTAAAAGTTCGTCAAACCAAGCTACTTTTCCATCTTTATAAAGGTAAATATTCCGTTCAATTGAAGTGAAACTCCAAGCTTTTCCTTTATCAAAATAAGGTTTACTAAACTCTTTAAATTCGGTATTTTTCCAATTTTCTAAAGCATCAGTTCCAATAAAAATACTTTCCTTAGTCATTGCTTCAAAATAAGTTTCAAAATTAGCTTCGGCTGCGCTTTTATGCCAAGCATCGAGTACATTATTAATTGCTTCTTTTTCATTAGCTGTGTCCACTTTTTTTAATGTAACTTTTTTATTATCACAACTAGAAAATGCAACTATAAAAATTAGTAGAGAAATAATGTTTTTCATCCTTTAGTTTTTTTTGATGGTACTAATTTTCGTTGAGGCCTTTCTTTAAAAGGCGTCTCTGTTTTAATTGGTGTTTCAGTTTTAATAGGAGTTTGTTTTTCAACTCTTTTTGGTTTTTTTCGTAAAAGAGGTTCTCTTTCATATAAATTTTTTCTTTCTTGAAACTCAGAAGCATCAATC
The DNA here is from genome assembly GCF_937891065.1 of uncultured Lutibacter sp. Taxonomy (GTDB): domain Bacteria; phylum Bacteroidota; class Bacteroidia; order Flavobacteriales; family Flavobacteriaceae; genus Lutibacter. The sequence continues at coordinate 3,796 of NZ_CALAEQ010000010.1, forward strand.
ACATTATTTGGGTTTTCAGTATCAACTTCTAATGAGTTTTGTAATTCTTCCGCCTTATAGATAGTATTTATTTTCGAGTTTAATGATGAATAGATTTCAATTATTTTACCAACCTCTTCCTTTACTTCATCACTTGAAATGGATGGAATTGTAGCCATATCAGCCAACCTTAAAGTTTCATTATGTAAAACATTAAATCGAGCCATTGTGTTTAATCCTTTTATTTCTTCAATTCTAATTGAATCCTTCATTAATTGCACTAAACCAGAAAGTTCTTTAGCATAATTAAGGGCTTCCATATTAGAAATATTATAATATTTCAGCATAAATTCATCAACATTGCGATATTCTTTCCATTCTGAAACTGCTTTTTTAGCTTTCGGAATTAAGGTTTCTCCAATTGTATTTACGATACGATTGGGATTTATTTTTAATGAATCTGTGTTTTCAGAAACTTCTTGGTTAAGATTGGTTCTTTGACATGAAAAACTTAAAAATATAATGAATAATAAAAGGCTATATATATACTTCATTTTAAAACTTATTGACTTCAAAAGTACTAATTATTACACTATTCTATGAAAATATTATCATTTTGATAAAAAACTATTCTACATATATTGAAAATATATTTTAAGTATCTTTGAAACAGCAATAATTAAGAATACATATCTAAATGAATAAAAGCATTTTAATAATAGGCGCCTGCGGTCAAATTGGAACAGAATTGACACTTAAATTACGCGAAATAAATGGAGGAAAGGCAGTAGTTGCATCTGATATACATGAAGGAAGTGATGAGTTAATGCATTCTGGACCGTTTGAGATTTTGAATGCTATGAGTTATGATAGTATTTTAAATATTATAGAAAAATATAGTATTAATGAAGTGTATTTAATGGCTGCAATGCTTTCAGCAACTGGTGAAAAATTTCCAGAGAAAGCTTGGGACTTAAATATGAACTCGTTATTTAATGTGCTTAACCTGGCAAAAGTAGGAAAAATAAAGAAAGTATTTTGGCCTAGTTCTATTGCCGTTTTTGGACCAACAACACCTAAAGAAAATACACCTCAGGAAACTGTTATGGAACCTTCAACTGTTTATGGAATTAGTAAACAAGCAGGTGAACGTTGGTGCGAATATTATTTTAATAAATTTGGAGTTGATGTACGAAGTATTCGTTACCCTGGAATTATAAGCTGGAAAGCAAATCCAGGTGGTGGAACAACAGACTATGCAATTGAAATTTACCACAAAGCATTGCAAGAAGCTAATTATAGTTCTTTTTTAAATGAACAAACTAAACTACCAATGATGTATATTGATGATGCTATAGAAGCTACTATTAATATTATGGATGCTAAACCGGAAGATATAAAAATACGTTCATCCTATAATTTGGCTGGAATGAGTTTTACGCCAAAAGAAGTTAGTGAAGAAATAAAAAAAACAATACCAAATTTTGAGATTTCATACAACCCAGATTTTAGACAAAAAATTGCGGATAGTTGGCCAAAAAGTATTGACGATTCTAAGGCAAGAGAAGATTGGGGTTGGAATCACAAAGTTGATTTAGAGAAAATGACGAGTATTATGATAGAAAATTTGAGTGTAAAATATGATTTTAGCTATTAAACAATTCTAATAGTTTATAAACTCCAAAGTAAAGTTACATAACAACTTCCTCTTAACAAAAAACCTCTAAACAAATTTCGAGGTTTTTTGTTTTTTAATAATTTAGGTAAACTCTATTGCGATTTCGTAAAATAATAACAAATAACAACAAATATGACAATTGTCATAATTTAAAGTTTAACATAGATTTAATTTTGTTGCGGAATAATATATTTTATATAAAAATCAAATTTTTGTATAGTATTTTAGGATAAATTAAAATTTAAATCAAAAAAACATAATAATCATGAATATTTCACATATTGAACACATAGGTATAGCAGTAAACAATTTAGAAGAATCAATTAAGTATTACGAAGAAGTATTAGGCATGAAGTGCTATAGTATTGAAGAGGTTATTGATCAGAAAGTGAAAACAGCCTTTTTTTTAGTTGGAGATACAAAAATTGAATTATTAGAAAGCACATCTCCTGATGGACCAATTGGTAAATTTATTGAGAAAAAAGGCCAAGGAATTCATCACATTGCTTTTGCAGTGCCAAATGCATCTGAAGCATTAAAAACAGCCGAAGAACGTGGGGTTCAATTGGTAGACAAAGTTTCTAGAAAAGGGGCAGAAGGATTAAATATTGGTTTCCTTCATCCTAAATCTACAAATGGAGTACTTACTGAACTTTGTTCAAAATAATAAATACGAAGTTTTTCGGTAAAATAATCAGAAAAGAAATTACATAAGATTATGGCAAATCAAGATAAAATTAATGAGTTAATTGAAAAAAGAGCTGAAGCAAAAATGGGTGGTGGTGAGAAACGAATTGAATCTCAGCATGCTAAAGGTAAATTAACAGCTCGCGAACGTATTGATATTCTTTTGGACGATGATAGTTTTGAAGAATTTGACATGTTTGTAACGCACAGAACAAAATCGTTTGGATTGGATAAAGAAATTTACCTTTCTGATGGTGTTGTTACAGGACATGGAACAATTGACGGTCGAATTGTCTACCTATTCGCACAAGATTTTACAGTATTTGGAGGCTCTCTTTCAGAAACGTATGCATTAAAGATTTGTAAGATAATGGATATGGCCATGAAAATTGGTGTTCCTGTTATTGGATTAAATGATAGTGGTGGAGCTCGTATTCAAGAAGGTGTTAGATCTTTAGCTGGTTATGCTGAAATTTTCCAAAGAAATATAATGGCATCTGGTGTAATTCCACAAATTTCTTCAATTTTAGGACCTTGTGCTGGTGGAGCTGTTTATTCTCCTGCTTTAACAGATTTTACTATTATGACTGACAAAACCAGTTATATGTTTGTTACAGGTCCTAAAGTAGTAAAAACAGTAACAGGCGAGATTGTAACTGCTGAACAATTGGGTGGAGCTATGATTCATTCAACAAAATCAGGTGTATCTCATTTCTTAGCTGAAAATGATGAAGAAAATTTATTATTAGTTCGTAAATTATTAAGTTACCTTCCTTCAAACAATTTAGAAGAGGCTCCAATTATTAGTTGTAGTGACCCTATTGATAGATTAGATGATATTCTTAATACTATTATTCCTGAAAATGCAAATCAACCTTATGATATCGTTGATGTAATTTCAATTATAGCAGATAGAGCTGAATTTACTGAAGTTCACAGAAATTATGCTAGAAATATAGTAGTTGGTTTTGCAAGATTTAATGGTCACCCTGTAGGGATTGTAGCTAACCAACCAAAGTATTATGCTGGAGTATTAGATATTGAAGCTTCTAGAAAAGCGGCTCGTTTTGTTCGTTTTTGCGATGCATTCAACATTCCAATTGTAACGTTAGTTGATGTACCAGGATTCTTACCAGGAACAGGGCAAGAATATGGAGGAATTATTCTTCACGGAGCTAAATTATTATATGCTTATGGAGAAGCAACAGTGCCAAAAGTAACTATTACACTTCGTAAATCTTATGGTGGAGCGCACGATGTAATGAGTTGTAAACAATTACGTGGTGATGTAAATTATGCATGGCCAACTGCAGAAATTGCGGTAATGGGAGCTAAAGGAGCTGTTGAAGTATTGGAAGGATCTAACATTCGTAAAATTGAAGATGCTGAAGAAAAACAAGATTACATCGATAAAAAAGAAGAAGAATACACTAAGAAATTTGCAAACCCATATGAGGCTGCAAAATACGGATTTATTGATGATGTAATTGAACCTAGAAACACTCGTTTTAGAATTATTAGAGCATTACAATTGCTTCAAAATAAAAAAGAGGTAAATCCTCCTAAGAAACACTCAAACATGCCTTTATAATGATATATATACCATTATTTACAGATCAAATCAGCGAAGGATACGTTATTTTGTTTACAGGATTGATAATTGTTTTTAGCGCATTACTTACACTTTCTTTATTTTTTAAATATGGATTACCTGTAATGCTTTATATATACAAAGTAATTACAAAGAGAAAGGATAAAAAGATTTCAGAGATTAAAGTTGAAGCTGATAGAAATTTTACTGGTGAAATCGCAGCAGCTATTGGTGCAGCCGTTCATATTTATTTGGATGAACAGCACGATCATGAAAGTGCAATTTTAACAATAAAACAAATAAAAAAACCATATTCACCTTGGAGTTCTAAAATCTATGGAACACAAAATAGATTATAAATATGAAAAATTATAAATTCAAAATAAACGAAAACGGCTATACAGTTAATATAAAATCTCACGAAGGTAATATTATTGATTTAGAAGTAAACGGAACTTCATATGAAGTAGTAATGAAGGAGGAAATTAAAAAAACAAAAACTCCTACATTAGTTCGTGCGGCATCACAGAGACCGGCAGAACCATTACAAGTGAACCCTAGTTCATCAACGTCTAAAATTCTTGCTCCTATACCTGGAGTTGTATTATCTATTGATGTAGCAGTAGGTGACATTTTAAAAGTGGGCGACAGAATGTTAGTTTTGGAAGCTATGAAAATGGAAAACAACATTGTTTGTGAAAAAGCAGGTACTATAACTGCCATGAAGGTTGTTGTTGGACAGCAAGTTTTACAAAACGAAGTAATGATAGAAATAATATAAGCGTTTTCATTTTTTTATGAGTGTTTATAATTAACATTCATTTTTGAAAACACAAAAAACAAACAAAATGAAAAAAATATTATTAATATTTGGTGTTCTATCATTGCTAATTTTTATTAGACCAGCACTCGGTTTAAACTCAAATTTAGATACTAATAAAATATCTTCATCTATTTCGGTTGATCAGGCTGATCAAGCAGATGAAGCAGATTCACTAGATGAAGCATTTGAAGGAATCAAACATTTTTACAATTATACTGGTTTTGCTAATGTAACTTCAGGGAATTTAATGATGATTTTAATCGGGATAATTTTTATATATCTCGGTATTAAATTCGATTATGAACCTTTATTATTAATTCCTATTGGAGCTGGTGTTATAATTGGAAATATTCCGTTTGTTGCTGGTAATCAAACTGGAATTTACGAAACGGGTTCCGTTTTAAATTACTTATATTTTGGAGTAGTAAAAGGAATCTATCCCCCATTAATCTTTTTGGGAATTGGAGCAATGACAGATTTCTCGTCTTTAATAGCAAACCCAAAATTAATGTTATTAGGTGCGGCAGCTCAAATTGGGGTATTTGCTACATTTATGGGAGCATTGTATTTAGGATTTAGTCTTCCTGAAGCAGGAGCAATTGGAATTATTGGTGGAGCCGATGGACCAACTGCTATTTTTCTTTCCTCAAAATTAGCTAATGGAGTGAATATCTTAGCTGATGGTACAACTGTTAAAAACTTAATTGGACCTATAGCTATTGCAGCATATTCATATATGGCATTAGTACCAGTGATTCAACCTCCTTTAATGAGATTATTAATTTCTAAAGAGGATAGAAAAATTAAAATGAAACCACCAAGAGCGGTAACTCAAAAAGAGAAAATGATTTTCCCTGTGGTAGCTTTAATTTTAACAACGTTTATTTCTCCTAGTGCATTACCATTATTAGGGATGTTATTTTTCGGAAACTTATTAAAAGAATCTGGAAGAACTGAGAGATTGGCTGATACAGCTCGAACAAAATTAATAGACATTGTTACAATTCTTTTAGGAGTTACAGTTGGAGCTTCAACTCAAGCTGATATTTTTATTACAAAAGATTCTATGTTAATCTTCGGATTAGGAGCAATATCCTTTGTAATTGCAACTTGTGGTGGATTATTGTTTGCTAAGTTTATGAATTTATTCTTAAAAGGAGATGATAAAATTAACCCGCTAATTGGAGCAGCTGGTGTATCTGCGGTACCAGATAGTGCGAGAGTTGTACACACCGAAGGTTTAAAATCAGACCCAAGTAATTATTTATTAATGCACGCAATGGCACCGAATGTTTCTGGTGTAATTGGATCTGCAATTGCTGCAGGTATCATATTAAGTTTTTTAGGATAGTAGTGTGTTCAACGTAAAATGAACACGCAATAAATATAATTTTTACATACAATGAAAATACCAAATGTAATGACAGCCGAAGATGCTGTTAAATTAATCAAGTCAGGAGACAGAGTATTAATACAAGGAGGCTCTGCAACACCTCAAGCTTTAATAAAAGCCATGGTTGCACGCGGCCCTGAATTAAAAGGAGTAGAAATTTGTCATATACACACTGAAGGTGAATGTGGTTATATTGCACCTGAATTAAGAGAAAGTTTTCATACAAGTGCATTCTTTATTGGTGGAAATGTTAGAAAAATGGTTGGAGATACAGTTGATTATATTCCAATTTTCTTAAGCGATATTCCAAGTTTATTTCGTTTGGGGCATATGCCATTAGACGTTGTATTAGTGAATGTTTCTCCTCCAGATCAACATGGGTTTTGCTCATTAGGTGTTTCTGTTGATATTGTACTTGCAGGTGTTGAACAAGGTAAAACCGTTATTGCTCAAATAAACCCACGTATGCCACGTACTTTTGGGGATGCTCAAATTCATTTAAGAAATTTTACAGCTTGTGTTGAAATTAGTGAAGAAATTCATGAAATGAAGTTTGTAACACCTTCTGATGAAGAAAAAGCTATTGGAAAAAACATTGCTGCAATTATTGAAGATGGAGCAACATTACAAATGGGTATTGGTGGTATTCCAAATGCAGTTTTAACATACCTTACTAACCACAAAAATTTAGGTGTACATACTGAAATGTTCTCTGAAGGAATTGTAGATTTAGTTGAAAGAGGTGTAGTAAACGGTTCTCAGAAAAAAACAAATCCATATAAAATTGTATCTGGTTTTGCAATGGGTACTAGACGTTTATATGATTTTATGGATAATAATCCTGAAATAGAAATGAGAGATATTGCTTATGTAAACGATACAGCAATTATTCGTCAAAACCCTAAAGTAACAGCAATTAATTCTGCTATTGAAATTGACATTACTGGTCAGGTTTGCGCTGATTCTATTGGTTCAAGAATGTTCTCAGGTGTTGGTGGTCAAATGGACTTTATGCGTGGAGCAGCATTATCAGTTGGTGGAAAACCAATTATCGCCATTACATCAGCCACTCAAAAAGGAGTTTCTAAAATTGTACCAATGTTAAAGCATGGTGCTGGAGTTGTTACAACTCGTGCACACGCAAGATTTGTTGCAACTGAATATGGTGTTGCAGAATTATTTGGTAGAACCTTAAAACAGCGTGCACAAGCATTAAGAGATATTGCACACCCTGAACATAGAGAAGAATTAGACAAAGCTATTTTCGAACGTTTTGGAAGTAGTTTAGCAATAAAATAATTTTATTAATAGTATATATTATGAACACTAAAAATAAATCACTTTTTTCTGAATTTAGTCCTGTTTCAAAACAAGATTGGATGGAAAAAATAACCGTTGATTTAAAAGGTGCAGATTTTGATAAAACGCTAGTTTGGAAAAACTTAAGTAATATCAATATTCACCCTTTTTACAACGAAGAGGATAAAAAAGCTTATTTAAAAAATACAGGAGAAAACTCTCAATCGTTAGTAAATTACCGCAGCATTGCTGTTATATCTGACGAAAAAGGAAACAGCTTAGCTTTAAAAGCAATTGAAGAAGGAATGAACGGATTAATTTTCTGTGTTTCTGAAAAAACTTCAGCTGCAAAATTGTTAAAAGGAATTAATTTAAACGAAGTAACAGTTTCATTCATTCTTGGAACAAATGCTGTTGCATTTGCTTCCGAATTTATTAATTTCGTAAAAGGAAATGGAATTGCTGCTGATAATTTAAAAGGATATTTTGATACCTCTTTAATTACAAATTATATAACTTCAGGAACTTTAGAAGCAAACAATTTTGATATTGTTGTCGAATTGGTGAAATTAACTACTGATTACCCTAATTTTAAAGCAATAACAATTTCAGGAACTGAGTATTTAGATTCTGGTTCAAACCAAGTTCAAGAAATTGCTTATACATTAAATTCATTAGTATATGTAATTGATGAATTAACAAAAAGAGGAGTTCAAGTTCAGTCAATTTTTGATAATCTTAATTTCAAATTAGCGATTGGTCTAGAATATTTTGTTGAAATTGGTAAGTTTAGAGCTTTCAATAATTTATTAAGCGAAGTTGCTAATAAATATGGAGTTACTGAATTTTCAAATACCCTAACTGCAAAAACTTCAATTTGGAGTAAATCAGTAACTGATGCGGAAACAAATTTGTTACGTTGTACTACTGAAGCAATGTCTGCTATTTTAGGAAACGTTGATGGTGTTTTAATTGATGCTTACGATAAAGAATTTAAAGATTCTTCAGATTTTTCAAGTAGAATTGCTGGAAATATAACAACTATCTTAAGAGAAGAATCTTACTTTGGTAAAGTTTCAAATCCTGTTGATGGTTCTTATTATATTGAGGAAGTTTCAACAAAAATAGCTGCAAAAGCATTAGAATTATTTAAGGAAATTGAAGCAAATGGAGGTTTTTATACTTCTTTTGAAAACGAAACTATTCAACAACAAATTGCTGAAATTCGTTTACAAAAACTAAAATTAATTAGCCAACGTAGAACTCCAATGGTGGGTATTAACAAATACCCAAATTTAATGGAAACTATAAAAGCCGATTTACTTTCTGATGCCGTTTCTAATACAATATCTAAAGTTTTAAAACCAAGAAGAGCATCATTAGAAATTGAAGCTATCAGAAAAATTACCGAAGAATTAGTTGCTAAAACTGGTGTTAGACCAGTAGTTGAATTGGCAAGTTTTGGAAACTTAACAATGCGTAAAGCAAGAGCTGCTTTTGCTTATGACTTTGTTGGTGTAAGCGGATATAAAGTACTACAAGAACAAAGTTACTCATCGGCTTTAGAAGCTGCAGAATCAAGCGCAAAATCAAATTCTAATGTAGTTGTTATTTGTAGTTCTGATCAGGATTATGATGAAAGTGCTGTTGCTTATGTAAAAGCATTTAGAGCATTAAATACAGATAAAGTATTATTATTAGCAGGTGCGCCAGCTAATTTAAATGAATTAACTGAAGCTGGTTTAGACGGTTGTGTAAATATGAGATCAGATGTAATTGGAACTATTTCAAGCATTCAGCAAAAAGTTCAAAAATCTATAAAAGCTTAAGGATATGAAACCAGATTTTTCAGATATAAAATTAAATTCAGCAACAAAACAAACCGTTGCTGCTTCAGAGAATCAAAATGTTTGGAACACTCCTGAAGGTATTCCTGTAAAAAAACATTTTACAGCAGAAGATATTAAAGATGCTGAGCATTTAAAATACGCCGCTGGTGTACCACCATTCTTAAGAGGTCCATATAGTGCTATGTATGCATTACGTCCTTGGACAGTGCGTCAATATGCAGGTTTTTCAACTGCAGAAGAGTCAAATGCATTTTACAGAAGAAACTTAGCTGCTGGTCAAAAAGGATTGTCAGTTGCTTTTGATTTAGCTACACACCGTGGATACGATTCAGATCACCCACGTGTAACAGGAGATGTTGGAAAAGCAGGTGTTGCTATTGATTCTATTTTAGATATGGAAATTTTGTTCGATCAAATTCCATTAGATAAAATGTCTGTTTCTATGACAATGAATGGTGCTGTATTACCTATTATGGCATTTTACATTGCTGCTGCAAGAAAACAAGGTGTGCCTTTAGATCAATTAAGTGGTACTATCCAAAACGATATTTTAAAAGAGTTTATGGTGCGTAATACTTATATTTATCCACCATTACCTTCCATGAAAATTATTGGTGATATTTTTGATTACACCACTAAAAATATGCCTAAGTTTAACTCTATTTCTATTAGTGGTTACCATATGCAAGAAGCGGGTGCAACTGCTGATATTGAGTTAGCATATACGCTAGCTGATGGTATGGAATACATTAGAACTGGATTGGCTTCAGGATTAAAAATTGATGAGTTTGCTCCTAGATTATCATTTTTCTGGGCGGTAGGAATGAATCACTTTATGGAAATTGCTAAAATGCGTGCTGCACGTATGCTTTGGGCAAAAATCATAAAATCTTTCAATCCAACAAATCCAAAATCAATGGCATTGCGTACACATAGTCAAACTTCAGGATGGAGTTTAAGTGAGCAAGATCCTTTTAACAACGTAGCTCGTACTTGTGTTGAAGCTATGGCTGCTGGTTTAGGTGGAACACAAAGTTTACACACAAATGCATTAGATGAAGCTATTGCTTTACCTACAGATTTTTCTGCGCGTATTGCACGTAATACACAAATCTTTATTCAAGATGAGACGCAAATTACAAAAGCGGTTGACCCTTGGGCAGGAAGTTATTATGTTGAATATTTAACACAGGAAATTGCTAAAAAGGCTTGGAAATTAATTGAAGAAGTTGAAGAATTAGGTGGAATGGCAAAAGCTATTGAAACTGGAGTTCCAAAAATGCGTATTGAAGAAGCTTCGGCTCGTAAACAAGCACGTTTAGATTCTGGTCAAGATATTTTAGTTGGTGTAAATAAATTTAAAACTACCGAAAAATCTAATATAGAAATTCTTGATATAGATAATACTGCTGTTAGAGATTCTCAAATTGAACGTTTGAAAAAATTAAGAGCAAATAGAGATCAAGCTGTTGTTGATGCAAATATTGTAGCATTGTCTAAATGTGCTGAAACAGGTGAAGGTAATTTATTAGCTTTAGCAGTTGAAGCTGCTGAGAATTTCGCTACTTTAGGTGAAATTTCTGACGCTTTAGAAGTTCATTTTGGAAGACATAAAGCTGATACTAAATTAATAAGTGGTGTGTACGGAAAAGAAGTAAATAACGATATTACGTTTGCGAAAGCTCAAAAAATGACTGATAAATTTGCAGAAATAGAAGGTCGTCGACCAAGAGTTATGATTGCTAAAATGGGTCAAGACGGACATGATAGAGGTGCGAAAGTAGTTGCCTCAAGTTTTGCTGATTTAGGTTTTGATGTTGATATGGGATCATTATTCCAAACAGCAGAAGAAGTTGCAAAACAAGCTGTTGAAAACGATGTGCATTTTGTAGGAGCTTCAAGTTTAGCTGCAGGTCATAAAACGTTAATTCCTCAATTAATTGGAGAATTAGAAAAACTTGGAAGACCTGATATTATGGTTTTTGCAGGAGGAGTTATTCCAGCGCAAGATTATGATTATTTATTAGAAAGAAAAGTAGCTGCCATTTTTGGTCCTGGTACTGTAATTTCTGAGTCTGCCATAATAATTATGGAAAAATATTTAGAACAAGAATAAGTTTCTGAATCATTATATTTAAAAAGCCCAAACATTTAGTTGTTTGGGCTTTTTTGTTATTTTATATATTGAAGTGTCTATAAAGTGAAATTTTCATCAAGCTGAAATAACACTTCTACAAGCTCAGTGTGACTTTTCAGAATGACGGATTTCAAATACTTTTTAAACAACTTTTTATTTTTATAAATAATACCATTTAGAACACTATTTTTGCACTTCAAAATAATTTATGGATTTTTCAAAAGTAAAATTGGTTGTTACAGATATGGATGGGACTTTACTAAATTCAAAAAGTGAGGTAAGCAACCGTTTTTTTATAGTTTACGAGCAATTAAAAAAACACAATATTAAATTTATTGCAGCAAGTGGACGACAATATTTTAGTATTGTTGACCGATTTGAAGATATAAAACATGAAATAACTATTGTCGCCGAAAATGGAGCTTTTGCTATGCATGGCGATGAAGAGTTATTTACTTCAGAATTACCTACTGAATACATTTCAAATTGTATCAATACATTGAGAGCATTAGATAATGTTTACATTGTTTTATGTGGAAAAAATGCCGCTTATATTGAGACTAAAGATGAACAGTTTATAACTATGTTCAAAAATTATTATTCTGAATATAGACTTGTAGATGATTTAACTGAAATTACAAACGATACCTTTTTTAAAATTGCGGCTTACCATTTTGATTGTTCAGAAACACATATTTACCCAGCTGTAAAGCATCTTGAAAATAAAATGCAAGTAATTGTTTCTGGAGAACATTGGTTGGATATTTCGCACAATAATGCCAATAAAGGTTTCGCTTTAAACATCCTTCAACAAAAATTTGGAATTACTAAAGAAGAAACAATGGTTTTTGGTGATTATAACAACGATTTAAAAATGTTAGCATTAGCTGATTTTAGTTATGCCATGGAAAATGCACATCCCAATGTTAAAACTATTGCGAAATTCTCGACTAAAAGTAACGATGAACAGGGCGTAGAAATAATTCTTGAACAATTGATAAATTCAAGAAAATAAATTAAAATGAACTTTTAAATTCCTCCAACATAATTTCAGCAGCTTTTACAGGAGAAATTTTAGAAGTAACAATTTGTTTTTCTAAAACAGAAAGGTGCTTTTTAATAGCTGGAGAGCCATAAAAAAGGTTTTTCAATTCCTCATTGATGTTATTATACATCCACTGTATTTGTTGATAATTTCTATTCTTTTTAAAATAGCTGTTTTCATCAACTAGTTTTTTAAATTTAGAA
>NZ_CALAEQ010000011.1 GCF_937891065.1 uncultured Lutibacter sp.
GCTACAGCGCTAATAGGAGTCAGTTGACATTAAATTTTTACTGACCCCTATTTAGCCCCTTTTTATTTGGTTTATATTGGTTTTATATGAAAATTACGAAAATAAAAAACCCTATAAACATAGTGTTTATAGGGTTTTGTTGTTTTTTGGTTGTTTATTCGCAGAGAGGAAGGGATTCGAACCCTCGATACGTTGCCGTATACACGCTTTCCAAGCGTGCGCCTTCGACCACTCGGCCACCTCTCTATTTTTTATTAATTAAAATACATGTCAATTAACCCTTCAGGAGTTTCAACAATAATCTTTTTATTTTCTCTATCAACTTTTTTTATAAAGTGATCAATCATTGGAATAAAAATTTCAGTTCCATTAGAATCAACCTCAAACAATGGTTGTGCTGAAGAATCATTCACACCTGTAATTACACCAATATAACCATAATTGACATCTTCTATATCAAAATCAATTATTTCGTGAAAATAAAATTTATTACCCGTAAGTTTAGGAAGAAATTTTAATGGTAAATATACTTCAACACCAAGTATTGCATCAGCATCAGCTTCGTTTTCAACATCTTCAAATCTTATACGCAACTGATTTCCCTTTTGGAGAGAAATTGTTTCAATAAAAAATGGAACCAGATTATTGCCTAAAACAACAAATACTGATTCCAAATCTTGATACAATTCTGGTTCGTCAGTGTCTAATTTAACAACAACTTCACCTTTAAAACTATGTTTTCTTACGATTTTGCCTAAATAAAAACAATCTTCTTTACGCATTATCGAAAAATGAATTATTCTGCTTTTCCGTCTTCTGATGCAGCAGCTTGTGCGTCATCAATAGATTCTGGTGCTTTTTCTTCAACAACTTCTGTCGCAGCTTTTTCAGCAGCTTTTGCATCAGCCACAGCTTTTATTGCTGCATTTTCAGCTTCGTGTACAGCAGCTGAACGCTCTTCATTAATTTTTACTTCAGCAGCTAATATAGCAGCTTTAGCATCCGTTTCAACTTTCGTTAAACCTTCTTTTTTAGCTGTAATTTTACCTTCCTTTTCATCTAACCAAGCTTTAAATTTTACTTCAGCTTGCTCTTCTGTTAAAGCTCCTTTTCTAACACCACCTACTAAGTGATTTTTTAACATAGCACCTTTATAAGATAAAATTGCTTTTGCTGTGTCAGTTGGTTCGGCTCCATTTTGCAACCATTTTACTGCTCCATCAACGTCTAAATCAATAGAAGCTGGATTTGTATTAGGATTATATGTCCCAATTTTTTCTAAATACTTACCATCTCTTTTTGAGCGTGCATCTGCAGCTACAATCCAATAGAATGGTTTTCCTTTTTTACCGTGTCTTTGTAATCTAATTTTTACTGGCATTTGTTTTAAATTTTAAGGTACGAAACCTTGGTTATTAATTAAGTGCGCAAATATAGTGAGATATTTTTAAATAACGCACTCAAATTCAGTATATTTTAATGCCTTTTAATTACCTCAAAAATCATACATATAGATAAGCTTACTTATTGATTATCAACCTTTTTAAATGATTCACAATAAATTTTACTTATTATTACTTCAATCTATAAAACAAAAATTAATTTGTTAATAAAAAATGGTTTCTTTTAAAGCCTAAACTTTTAGAAATTACTACTTTTAAAAACTCATACTTTCACAAAATATTCTTGTACATGTTTTTAATATTTGACACAGAAACCACTGGTTTACCAAAAAAATGGAATGCTCCAATTACAGATACAGATAATTGGCCTAGGTGTGTTCAAATAGCTTGGCAACTACATGATATTTATGGCGAATTAATTGAACATCAAGATTTTATAATTCAACCAGAAGGATTCAACATTCCTTATGATGCTGAGCAAATACATGGTATTTCAACCTTATTAGCCCAAGAAAAAGGAAAAACATTGGATGATGTTTTAGAGCTCTTTAATGAAGTACTTTCAAAAACTAAATTTGTAGTTGGACAAAATCTTAGTTTTGATCTTAATATTATGGGCTGTGAATTTCACAGAAAAAAAATCAATTCTACTTTAAATAAATTACCTGTTTTAGATACTTGTACCGAAACTACCGCAACTTTATGTCAGTTACCAGGTGGTAGATATGGAAAATTTAAACTACCTACTTTAACTGAATTACATGACCACTTATTTAATGCTCCTTTTGGTGAAGCGCATAATGCGACAGCCGATGTTGAAGCTACCACTCGATGCTTTTTAGAATTAATTAGACGAAGAAACTATACAAAAGAAGAGTTAGACGTTCCTAATAACTACTTTCAAAATTTTGATGTTAAAAATCCAACAACTATTGATGTTATTGGATTAAAACATTTAAATCTTAAAAAAGAAAGTCAAAAGTTAATTTCAAGATCTGAAGTAAAAGCTGATACTCCAACAATTTCTAAAGAAATAATTGAAGAACTTCAAGACATACAATTTTCACATTTACATTGTCACTCCCGATATTCAATTCTACAATCAACTTCAAGTACAAGTAACTTAATAAATGCAGCCATAAAAAACAAAATGCCTGCAGTTGCTTTAACTGATTCTGGCAATATGATGGGAGCTTTTTACTTCATACAAGAAGCCATCGCTTATAATGATGCTATTGATAAAGAACATGATAAGATTGAAGAACCAGAAATTGAAAAAATTAAATTACAAAAAATTGAGGAAGGAGTTATCGATAAAGACAACTCTCAAAAGCTCGATTTAACTCAATTTTTAACAAATAGACAAACTAGAACATATTTTAAACCAATTTTAGGAAGTGAATTTAATGTTTGTGAAGATCATACTGACAGGTCACATAAAGATAATGGTTACCAAATAGTTTTTTTAGCAAAAAATAAAAATGGATATCACAACTTAGCCAAAATGTCTTCGCTTTCTCATACGGATGGATTCTATTATGTTCCTAGAATTGACAAATCAATTATTGAAGAATATAAAGAAGACTTAATTGTTTTATCAGGAAATTTATATGGTGAAATACCAAGTAAAATATTAAATATTGGTGAAAAGCAAGCTGAAGAATCTTTACTTTGGTGGAAAGAACAATTTGGCGACGATTTTTATTTGGAAGTAATGCGTCATCACCAAGAAAATGAAAATCATGTAAATGATGTTATAATTCAATTTTCAGAAAAACACCAAGTAAAACTTGTTGCAACTAATAATACATTTTATACCACTGAAGATGAAGCAGAAGCTCATGATATTTTATTATGTGTTAAAGACGGTGAAAAAGTAGCGACTCCAAAAGGAAAAGGAAGAGGTTTTAGGTACGGCTTACCTAACAATGAGTATTATTTTAAAACTCAAGAACAAATGAAAAGTTTGTTCGCCAATTTACCTGAAGCCATTTCAAATATTCAAGAAATTGTAGATAAAGTAGAAATTTACACGTTAAAAAGAGATGTATTACTTCCTAAATTCGACATTCCCCAACAATTTATACATCCTGAAGATGCTATTGATGGAGGAGTACGTGGTGAAAATGCTTATTTAAAACATCTAACTTTTGAAGGTGCTAAAAAAAGATATGGTGAAGTTTTAAATAAAGAAACTCAGGAACGGTTAGATTTTGAATTGTCAATTATTGAAAAAACAGGATATCCAGGTTACTTTTTAATTGTTTGGGATTTTATTTTAGAAGCTCGTAGAATGGGAGTTTCAGTTGGTCCCGGACGTGGTTCAGCTGCTGGTTCAGCAGCAGCGTATTGTTTATGGATTACCAATATTGACCCTATTAAATACGATTTACTTTTTGAGCGTTTCTTAAACCCAGATCGTGTATCATTACCCGATATTGATATAGATTTTGATGATGAAGGTCGTCAAAAAGTAATTGATTTTGTAATTGAAAAATACGGCGCAAGTCAAGTTGCTCAAATTATAACTTACGGTACTATGGCTGCCAAATCTTCCATTAGAGACACAGCACGAGCCTTAGATTTACCTTTAAATGATGCTGATAGAATTGCAAAATTAATTCCCGGAATTAAATTACAACATATTTTTGGTGACGATGAAAAAAGCAAATCAAAAGTTAAAGAATTAAGATCTGAAGATTCTGAAAATATTAATATTCTAAGATCAATTGCTGAAGGTGACGATTTAGAAGCTATCACAATTAAACAAGCAATTGCTTTAGAAGGTTCTGTACGGAATACTGGTACACACGCTTGTGGTGTAATAATTACTCCTGAAAAAATTACAAACTTAGTACCTGTAGCTACCGCAAAAGATAGTGACATGTACGTCACACAGTTTGATAATAATGTTGTGGAAAGTGCTGGGTTACTAAAAATGGATTTTTTAGGATTAAAGACCTTAACCTTAATAAAAGATGCCGTTAAAATTGTTGAAGCAATTCATGGAGTTGAATTAATTCCTGATGATTTCCCTTTAGATGATTTAAAAACATACGAACTCTTTCAACGGGGAGAAACAATTGGTGTTTTTCAATATGAATCACCCGGAATGCAAAAGCATATGAAATCGTTAAAACCAACAGAATTTGCCGATTTAATTGCTATGAATGCATTATATCGTCCAGGACCTATGGAATATATTCCGCTGTTTATTATGCGTAAACATGGAGAAGAAGCTATTGAATATGACTTACCAGAAATGGAAGAATATTTGAAAGAAACTTACGGTGTAACGGTATACCAAGAGCAAGTAATGCTACTTTCTCAAAAGATAGCTGGTTTTACCAAAGGTGAAGCCGATCAACTACGTAAAGCAATGGGGAAAAAAATATTTGCGTTGCTTGTTGAGTTAAAACCAAAATTTATTGAAGGTGGTAAAGCAAATAATCATCCTGAAGAAGTTTTAGAAAAAATATGGAAAGATTGGGAAGCTTTTGCTGCCTATGCCTTTAATAAATCACATTCAACTTGTTACGCATATATCGCATACCAAACTGCATATTTAAAGGCCCACTACCCTTCTGAATTTATGGCAGCGGTGTTATCTAATAATATGAACGACATTAAGCAAGTTACTTTCTTTATGGAAGAATGCAAACGTGCAGGAATCCCTGTTTTAGGTCCAGATGTTAATGAATCCTTTCATAAATTTGCCGTAAACAAAGAAGGTGCAATACGCTTTGGAATGGGCGCTATAAAAGGCGTTGGTGGCTCAGCTGTTGATGCTATTGTAACTGAACGAAAAGAAAACGGAAACTTTACATCTATTTTTGATATTGCAAAGCGTGTGGATTTACGAGCCGCCAATAAAAGAGCATTTGACGGTTTAGTAATGGCTGGTGGGTTAGATTCTTTTCAAAATGTACATCGTGCGCAATATTATCAACTAGACGAAAAAGGCGTAACTTTTATTGAAAGAGCCATTCGCTACGGAAATAAATTTCAAGAAAATAAAAACTCCGCTCAAATCTCTATGTTTGGAGAAACTTCTGAAATTCAATTTGCCGAACCTGAAATTCCTTACGCCGAAAGATGGGGAATGATGGAGGAATTATCTAAAGAAAAAGAATTGGTTGGAATTTATATTTCTGGTCACCCATTAGATGATTTTAAAAATGAAATTAAATATTTCAGCAATTCATCTTTAGCTGCTTTTAAGGGAGATATAAATGCCTATGTTGGTTCTAATTTAACTTTCTCAGGCATTTTATCTGATGTTCAACACAAAACATCTCAAAATGGAAATAAATGGGCTTCATTTGTTATTGTAGATTATCAGGACAGCCACGAGTTTCGAATTTTTAAAGACACTTATTTAAAGTTTAAACCATTTTTAATAGACAATGAATTTCGTCAATTTAAAGTAAATATTAGTGCTGGATGGAGAAATCAAGACGGAAGATTAGGAGAACCTAGAGTTAACTTTACTGATATTCAAATTTTACAAGATGTGCTTGAAAAACAAACTAAAAAAATTACAATTCAGCTGGATATCAATAAAATAAATGAAACTAGAGTTTATGAAATTGAAAAACTTTTAAAAGAAAACGAAGGCTCAGTTCCTTTAGATCTTTTGGTGTTTGATTTAAAAGAAAAAATGAAACTTAATTTACATAGTAGATCTATTAAAGTTAAAGTTGATAATGACTTTTTAAAAATATTGGAAAACGAAGAAATAAAATTTAAGCTTAATTAATTATTTAATAATATTGATTCTCATACATCATTAAATATTTAAAACTTAATTATGAAAAAAACAATCACAATTTTAGTTATTTCTGTATTTATTCTTACTCAATCATGTAAAAAGGATGAATGTGAAGATATTGCATGTTTTACTCCACCTTCTCCATTTGGTTTTGAGTTAGTTGATAAAGTGACTGGAGAAAATTTATTCACAAATGGAACATTTAATTCAAACGATATTAAAGTTATAAATATTGACGACCAAAGAAACGTTCAATTCACTTTTATTGATGAAAATGATTATAATATAATTCAAATTAATACCATTGGCTGGAAAACTGAAATCGTAAATTATTCAATCCAAATTTCGACAGAAAATATTTTTAATTTATATGTAAGTGCAGAAAGACTGAATGAGAACTGCTGTTCCTTCACAAGATATCAAGAAATAAAAATTGAGAATTCCGAATTTGAATTAAATCAAACTAATGGACTTTACAAAATACTTGTGGATTAATAACATTTAGCAACAATGTTTAATTTGAAAATAGGATGAATAGCTTTCTTTCTTATTTCTTCACTTTCTCTTCCTCTTTAAGATGTAAACTCTCTAAACAAGCTTTCTAAATTTTTATTTTTAGTAGTTAAATTCAAAATTTTAAGACCATTGTCATGAGCAAAATCAAAAACTATTGGTCTCATGTCTTTTGAAGTATCAAAAGTTAATACCCACGATGTGTCATGGATATTATTTGCTAACTTTAAATGTGGAATGCCTGAAACAAACTGCTTTTCAACTTTAAAATCAAATTCTACTTCAATTACTTGCTCTTGATTTTTTTTAAGCTCATTTAAATTTTTGTCAGCAACTATTTCTCCTTTATTTATTAAAATAACTCGATCACAAATAGCTTCAACTTCTTGCATAATATGCGTTGAAAATAACACTGTTTTATCTTTTCCAACCTCTTTAATTAAATTTCGAATTTCCACTAACTGATTTGGATCTAATCCTGTAGTTGGTTCGTCTAAAATTAATACTTCAGGATTGTGTAGCAAAGCGGAAGCCAAACCAACTCTTTGACGATATCCTTTTGAAAGCTGGCTAATTTTTTTATGAGCTTCTGGTTTTAAACCAACTTTATTAATAATATTTTCAACTTCATTTTTAGAAATTTTATGAATAGCCGCATTAAATTGCAGATATTCTTTTACATACATTTCTAAATATAAAGGATTATGTTCTGGCAAATAACCAATGCTTTGCTGTGCTTCAATCTTATGAGTATTCACGTCAAAATCATTCACCAAAGCAATACCTTCAGAAGCACTTATATAACCTGTAAGTATTTTCATTAATGTAGATTTTCCAGCTCCATTTGGACCCAAAAAACCAACTATTTCACCTTTCTTAATAGTAAAACTTATAGCATTTAACGCTTTTTGCGTACCATATAATTTGGTGATATTTTTTACTTCAATAGACATTTAACAAAAATACATTTTAATTATAATTTACCTTCTATTAATAACGTTGTATCCTAAATTTATTTTTCACACCTTTGTTAAAATTATTAAATGGGCTGTCTAAGAGTTATATTATGTGTTATTTTTCCTCCTCTAGCCGTTGTGGATAAAGGTTGTGGATCTATTGTAATTGTATTTATTTTAACTTGTTTAGGCTGGATTCCTGGCGTAATTGCAGCTCTAATTATTAATAACAACCCTAAAAATTAATGCAGAAAGTAAAATTAATAGACCTCGGTTTAAAAGACTATAATGAAACTTGGAGCTGTCAAGAAGAATTTTTTAAAGAAGTAGTTGATATAAAAATTGACAATCGAAAAAATAATTTAAGTACAAAAACGCCTAATTACTTTTTATTTGTAGAACACCCACACGTATATACTTTAGGTAAAAATGGAGATCTAAATAACTTATTGCTTAATGAAGAGCAGTTAAAAGCCAAAGGAGCTACTTTTTACAAAATTAATAGAGGTGGTGATATTACGTATCACGGACCTGGTCAAATTGTTGGATATCCAATTTTAGATTTAGAGAATTTTTTTACAGACATACATAAATATTTACGTTTTTTAGAAGAGGTAATTATTAAAACTCTAGCCGATTATGGAATAAAATCTGAACGCAGCGAAGGTGAAACAGGTGTTTGGTTAGATGTTGGAACTCCATTTGCTCGTAAAATTTGTGCTTTAGGTGTTAGAGCAAGTCGCTGGGTTACAATGCACGGTTTTGCTTTGAATGTAAATACTAATTTAGGTTATTTTGATCATATTATTCCTTGTGGAATAAAAGGAAAAGCTGTTACTTCTTTAGAGCTTGAATTGAATAGAAAAGTACCTTTAGATGAAGTGAAAGAAAAAATACTAAAACATTTTACTGAATTATTTGAAGTTGAGTTTGAATTTTAATTGATTAAATCGCAGATTCACGATTTCCATATTTATAATAAATAGCAATGAGTAATCATGTTCAACATAACATAATTTTAAACAAAAAAACAGACAACAGATAACTGAGAATTAATCTTCTTCGTTATAAAAAACTTTGTAAAACTTCATTTTTTTCTCTTCATCGTACCCTTTTTCCAAATATTCACTTGCTGCATCAGGTGCATCAATATCTAATTTAATTTGAATATTGGTATCTAACTTAATTTCAGTTTTAATTTTTTGCTTTTGCTTTTTTAACACAACATCTGAAACCGCAAATTGATTTCTTACCAACACGTCATTTTCTTCTTCAAATTGCTTTTTATAAGTATCAAATAACACTTTTCGATCTTCGTCTTCTTCAAAAATAGCTTCTTTAAAATCATTAATATTAATGCTTTCGTTTTCTTTAAAAAAATCAACAGTTTTTGCTAAAAACTTCGTTTTTTCATGAGACCCAAAATCTTCCTTAATAATTTCATCGGAAAAATCTTTACACATTTCAATGTAATTTTGAGTATGCTGATTATTATCATCGGCATATTTTACATTTAAAAAATTATTTAACCAATACTGTGCGTCATAATTGTTGGTATCAACGCTTAAAACCACTTTTCCTTCACCATCTGTTGAATTAATAATTAAACAGCCTTTATCTAATTTTTTGGTGCTAATTCCTTTCTGAACAAAGACATCCAAACTATCCTTTTCCATAAAAGTTTGAAAGAAATTAATCTTATTTTCAATTTTAAAAATCCCAATAGCTTGCGTTACAACTTCTTTATATTCAACATCTTCAAACAGTGCAATTATAACATCCCCAATTTTTATTTGGGCAGAATTAGATTGTTCAAATAAATGATTTACAATATGTTTTGAAATATCAACAAAAGTAGAATCATCGTTAAAAATTTGAGCAGAATAACTATTCAGTTCATTTAACTCAATGTTTGCATGGTGATTAAACCGAAAACTTTCAGTCACATTTGCAAAGGGCTTTAACAAATAAGGTTTCATTAACTCGTAACTTTCTTCATCAAAAGTGATTAAATTTTCAGAGAAAATATTGGTAGCACTGTTAAACTTGTTTCCAACTTTGTGGATTATAAATTTTGAAATTGTTGCTCTGTTTCTTTTAATCATTTGTTACATTTTTGAAGAAAGCAAATGTATCATTTTTAAGATGATATTAAAGAATTTATAACTCTAATTTTAATTGTTCTGGCAATAATTTAAACGTTTTTCTGTGGTAAGAAGTTATACCAAATTTCCGAATAGCGTCTCTATGCTGTTTGGTAGGATAACCCTTGTTATTTCTCCAGAAATAATGTGGAAATTCGGCATCTAGTTTTAGCATAAAATCATCTCTATATGTTTTTGCCAATACAGAAGCTGCAGCAATACTCATAAATTTAGCATCACCTTTTACAATAGTTGTATGTGGAATATTTTTATACAATTTAAACTTATTACCATCTACAATAATATGTTCAGGCTTTATTTTTAGTTTTTCAATAGCCTTGTGCATGGCCAATATTGATGCTTGTAAAATGTTTATTTCATCAATTTTGGCTTCAAAAATATACGATACGCCAAAAGACAAGGCGTTTTTCTCAATAATAGGTCGTAATTCTAATCGTTTTTTTTCTGATAATTGTTTTGAATCATTTAGCAACGGGTGTTCAAAATTAATTGGCAAAATAACAGCTGCAGCGACCACAGGTCCACACAAACAACCTCTACCGGCTTCATCGGTTCCTGCTTCAATAGTGTTTTCTAAATAGTATTTTTTTAGTCCCATAAAGTACAAATTTAGTGTAAATTCTTCTTATTTATAAGCATTTAAAATCGATTTTAAGCATTCAATTATTTTTAATTAACACGTGAAATAAAGTCTATTTCAATTCGTTCAAATATTTTACCTTTGTCACTTAATAACTTTTATGAAAAAATATTTAATCTTATTAATTTTTGAATTTTCAATTACTATTGTGAATGCTCAATTAGTTAAATCTATTAGAGATAATGGCTTATATCAAAATGACACAACTTCCTTTACTAATCAAGTTGATATTAAACTTGACGGTGTAACTAAATATACAGACTATAAAATTATTTCATTTAATAATGATACTACGGTTATTGACACTACTTTAACTTTAAAAAAAGATTTTAAATTTAACTATCTAAGAAAAGATAATTTTGAATTGCTTCCTTTTCATAATCAAGGTCAAACATTTACAAGTTTAGGTTATAATTTTGAAAATAGCTCTTTACTACCTTCTATTGGTGCCAATGCAAAGCTCTTCAATTACTTTAGAACTGAAGATATTTCTTATTATGAAGTTCCTACTCCTACTTCTGAGATTATGTATAAAACTGGGTTAGAACAAGGGCAGGTTATGGATGCTTTTTTAACCATGAACACATCTCGACAATTTAATTTTTCAATTGCCTATAAAGGTTTAAGATCTCTTGGTAAATACAGAAACTCATTAGCTAGTCATGGAAATTTTAGAAGTACTTTTAATTATCATTCTAAAAATAAAAAATATTATGCTCGTGGTCATTTTTCTTCTTTTGACTTATTAAACAATGAAAATGGCGGATTAACTGATGCATCAATCGCTTACTTTGAAAATAATGACGCAAATTATATTGACAGAGCAAGATTGGATGTTAATTTTACAGATGCAGAAAATTTATTAGAAGGAAAACGCTATTATTTTGAACAACAAATTACGTTGTTTTCTAAAAAGAATAAAATTATTGAACACAATCAAACTATTTCAGATAACATAAAAAAATACAATTCAGTTCTTAAGCAACTTGAATCTTTAAAAAATAATTCTAATTCTTCTGATAAAAAATTAAACACTAATTCCTTAAAGAAAACAGCATCTTCAAAAGGAAAAGTACCTACAAATAAAAAGGAATCTTTAAATAAAGAATTACCTAAAACCAATAAAGACTCCATTGCTAAACCTTCTTCAAATAAGTTAAATGAAATTTCAACTATTGATTCTTTAACGACTAAAACAATTGAAAATATTAAGGAAACAATTATAAAAAAGGATTCGACTTTTACAAGTATTGTAAAAAATGACACTTTAATTAATGAACCAAAACTAAATAAAAGTGATTCCATTATAAAACTTGATTCAATTGCTGCTATTAAAAAAATAAAAATGGACTCTTTATTGGTAGTTGCTGCTACATTTAAAGCAGATTCTTCCCAATTAATAACTGTAAACAAAAAAACATATACAGCATTAAAATTTGGACATACTTTTATGTATGAAACCAAACATTACAGATTTAAACAAACTGCAAAAAATGCTATTTTTGGAGAAGCTTTCGAGTCAAGTATAACTGACCATACTTCCTATCAAAAACTAGACAACCAGTTTTACTTACAATTAAACTCAGCCTATACCGGTCGTTTAAAAGCTAAAATTAATTACTTCAATTACAACTACCATTATAATAGTATCTTATTTTATGATACTCAAACCATAGCCGATAAATTAAAAGGAAATGCAATTGCAGTTGGCGCTGATTGGAAAATACAATTTGGGAAAATTCACTTAAATGCTGATGCAACTTCAATTATTGATGGTGATATTACTGGAAGCTCTGTTAAGGCTTCTGCAATGGTAAAAAAAGATAGTGTTTTCAGTTTTAAAGGATTTGCAGAATATGCTTCAAAAACACCCGATTTTAATAAACTTTTATACCAAAGTGATTATAAAAATTATAATTGGCAAAATGATTTCAACAATGAAGAAATTTCTACAGTTGGTGTTAATTTTAAAACTAATAAATGGGGGAGTTTAAAAGCTACTTATCATTTAATTGATAATTACACCTATTTTAATGAAGAGTCAAAACCAGTTCAAGCCAATGAAACTTTAAATTACTTAAAAGTAAAAGCTAGCAAAGCTATTAGCTATGGAAAATTTACGCTAGACAATACAGTTATGTACCAAAATGTTTTAAAAGGAGCCTCATTTTTTAGAGTTCCTGAAGTGGTAACAAGAAATACTTTGTACTATTCTAGCTATGTATTTAAAGGAAAACCAATGTATTTACAAACCGGTGTAACCTTTAAATATTTTACTTCTTATAATGCAAATGCTTACAACCCTTTATTAAGTGAATTTGTTTTACAAAACGATACTGAGATAGGAAATTTCCCAGTTCTTGATTTTTTTGCTAATGCGCAAATACGAAGAACTCGTATATTTTTAAAAGTTGAAAACTTAAATGCTAGTTTTACAGGTAGAAAATATTATTCGGCACCAAATTATCCATATAGAGATTTAACGGTACGTTTTGGAGTTGTTTGGAATTGGTTTATTTAAATCTATTTTTTAACAAGTTGCTTAATTTTTATTTGGAAAGCTGCAAATATCAATGTCATTATTGGACTCAACCAATTAAATATTGCGAAAACAGCATACTCTGCAACTCCAACTCCTAATACGCCAGATTGGTATGCACCACAAGTATTCCAAGGGATTAATACAGAAGTAACTGTTCCAGAATCTTCTAAAGTTCTACTTAAATTTTCTGGAGCTAGTTCTTTATCTTCAAAAGCTTTTTTAAACATCTTCCCTGGTATTACTATGGCTAAATACTGATCTGAAGCAATTACGTTTAATCCAATACAGCTCATAGCAGCACTAAAAAACAATCCAAAAATTGAAGTTGCCATTTTTAATAATGCCTTTGTGATTTTTGCCAATGCTCCAATGGCATCCATAATTCCACCAAAAACCATCGCACAAGAAATAAGATAAATTGTCCAAAGCATTCCTTTCATTCCTCCTGCGCTAAAAAGTTCATTCAATTTTTCATTATCAGTTACAATTTCAGTATCAACAAAAACAGCTTTGATAATAGATTTCCCTTTTGAAGAAGACAAATTACTTAAAATATCAGGTTGAAATATAAAGGCGAATATTGCTGCCAAAAGAACACCAATTCCTAAAGCAATTAATGGTTTTGTTTTAAATAAAATTAATGCAATTACCACTAGTGGAACTAGAAATAAATAAGGGGTAATTTGAAATGTATTTTTTATAGAATTTAATAGTCCACTAATATCTGCATTACCCGTTATATCAATATTTAAACTAATAATACTAAAAACAATTAATGTAATTATAATGGTTGGCACAGTTGTAAATGCCATATATCTAATATGTGTAAATAAATCTGTTCCAGCCATTGCTGGTGCTAAATTTGTTGTATCACTTAAAGGTGACATTTTATCTCCAAAATAAGCTCCTGATATTACTGCACCTGCAATCATTCCTTGTGGGATTCCTAAAGCTGTTCCAATTCCTACTAATGCAATACCAACAGTTGCTGAGGTTGTCCAAGAGCTTCCTGTGGCAATTGAAATTATAGCTGCGATAATTACCGAAGCAGGTAAAAATATAGAAGGATTTAATACTTGAAGCCCATAATAAACCATCGCTGGTATAACTCCACTAACTAACCAAGTTCCTGCTAAAGCCCCTACTAAAAATAAAATCATGATGGGAACAAAAACACTTTTCATGTTTTCCAAAACTTCATTAAACATTATTCTTACTGAAACTTTATTAAAGGCACCTACAATCGCAGCAATTAAACCACCTACTAATAAAATAAATTGATTAGAATATTCCCCCAACAACTCTCCAGCGGCAAAAAAAATATTATATGCCAACATACACATTAACAAAACAACAGGAATTAAAGCTTCCCAAATACTTAATTCTCTATTTTGAATTATATTTTGGTCCTGTATTTTAATTTTTGTTAAATTTTTATTGTCTTGCATTCTATAATGTTTAGGAATGTAATGATACGCAAATTTGAAAGGCTTTGCAAATGAAAAACCTCACTCAAATATTGAGTGAGGTTTAGCTTAATAGAAATAGTTACGTTAAAAATCAATCAAATTAAAAACAACTATTTTTTAATACATTTATAACACGCCTACTTGCGACATACATTTATGCATTGCTCTGTAAGTACGTTCAATATCATTATCTAAACCAATAGAAAAACGAATAATCCCATCAGAAAGTCCCATGTCTTTTTGTTCATCAACTGGTATTTCAGAAGAAGTACTTGTGCCAGGTGCACTAAATAAAGTTTTATAAAAACCTAAACTAACTGCTAAATAACCTAAATTATTCTCTTGCATTAATTCCATTAACTCATTAGCTTTTACTAAAGTACCTACATCAATAGTCATAATTCCTCCAAAACCATATTCTTCATTATACATAGTTTTGAAAAGCTCGTGATCTTTATGACTTTTTAATCCTGGGTATACCACTTTTAGTCCATCTTTTTCAAAACGTTCAGCTAAATACTTGGCGTTTTCGCTGTGCTTTTTCATTCTAATATGCAACGTTCTTAAGTTTTTTAAAATACTTGCTGCACGTAAACTATCCATAACCGGACCTAATAACATAGCAGCACCATCATTTACACTTCTCAAACTATTTATAAATTCTTGTGAACCACAAACTACACCTCCAACGGTGTCATTAGTCCCATTTATAAATTTTGTTAAACTATGAATCGTCACATCAGCTCCAAGTTTTTGAGGTGAAAGCATTAATGGTGAAAATGTATTGTCTATAACTAAAAGTATGTTATGCTTTTTAGCAATTTTAGCTAATTCTGGAATATTTGCAATTTCTAATAAAGGATTACTTATTGATTCACAGTAAATCATTTTAGTTGAAGGCTTAATAGCAGCCTCAACTTTTTCTAATGACGTAATGTCTACAAAAGAAGTAGTAATATTAAATTTTGGCGCAAAATTTTTCAAAAAAGCATAGGAACCTCCATAAATAGTTCTACTTGAAACAATATGATCTCCTGCTCCACAAATTTGCATGATAGCTGATGTGATTGCTCCCATACCTGAACCAGCAACATTTGCTGTTTCTGTAAATTCCATTGCTGCCAATGCTTCACCTAAGTATAAATTACTTGGACTCGTATGTCTTGAATATAGATAACATCCTTCCGCGTGCCCTTCAAAAGTGTCGAGCATTGTTTTTGCGTGTAAAAAAGTATAGGTTGCTGAATCTGAAATTGAAGGATTAACACCTCCAAATTCTCCAAAATATTGTAAATCTTGAATGTTATTTGCTGGTTTATTGCTCATAATTAAAGTTATTTTTATTTAAAATTAATACATTACACGTTAATAAACTGCAATATTTTATAATTTTAGTGAATTTTTCTTTAATTCACATTTAATAAAGAATATTTTACTTTTAAATTTATTTTTTTTAATTATATTTAGCAAAATTTACTGATATGATTTTATTAGATATTATTGATAAACAACTGGTAAACCTATTACAAATAAATTCTAAGGCAAACATTAAAGAAATTGCTTTGAAAATTGGTTTAACTCAAACACCTACTTATGAACGTATAAAAAGGTTAGAAAAATCTGGGATAATTCAAAAATACATTGCTGTTTTAAATAAAGAAAAAGTTGGATTTATGGTGGAAGTATTCTGCCAAGTTACTTTGTTAGTTCACTCAAAAGAACTAATTACTAAATTTGAAATTGCTGTAAGTAAAATAGATGAAGTTATTGAATGCTTCCACGTAGCTGGAAATTATGACTATTTGTTAAAAGTAATTGTGAAAGATATGAAAAGCTACCAACTATTTTTAAAGAATAAATTATCTGTTTTAGATTCCGTTGGAAATGTGCAAAGTACTTTTGTAATGTCTTCAACCAAAGATAAAACCATTATAAAATTAACATAAAAAAAGTCCAAATTTTTCAATTTGGACTTTTTAAAAATAGCTATTTAAAGCTTATTTTTTAACTACAATATTCACTTGTAAATCAAATTCATCATTTACAAATTTATCTTTTAAATCATTAAAAAAAGATTTTGATTTATACTTTACGTTAAAATCTGCTCTATTAATTTGAAAAGTTTCGCTTGTTAAAGTAACCACTTCTTCAGTTTCACTAACAACCGCTGGGAAAGTTACTTGCTTCGTAATTCCTTTAATAGTCAAATCACCAGTTACCATTGTTTTTTCATCTTCTATAGCGCTAGATGTTATTTCAAAAGTTGAAGTTGGAAACGTTTCAACTTCAAAAAAATCTTCCGATTTTAAATGACCTTCTAATTTTGCGCTTCCATCTGCATCTTTAATTGTTGACATATCAACAGTAAAAGATCCGCCTATTATAATTCCTTCTTCCATTTCTAACTCCCCAGAAACTAAACTAATAGTACCATTATGAGATCCCGTTGGCTTATACCCTTTCCAATTAATGGTTGAACTTGAAACATCTACATTGTTTTCAAATAACACTTCTGAGTTTACAAAAGACATGCTGATAAATGCGATTGCTACAACTAAAATTCCTACTTTTTTCATTCTGATTTTATTTTTTAAATTGATTACAAAAATAATACAAAATACTTATTTATAACGATTCTAAATTGTTTTTAATATTTATTTAACTTTTTTATGACTCTTTTTTCAAGACTAATTGTCTCTATATTACAAGTCAAGTTGACCTACTCTCTTCTTTTAGAATCAATACAAATAGTAACTGGCCCATCATTAATGAGTGAGACTTGCATATCTGCTCCAAATTCACCTGTACCAACTTTTTTATTTAATTGCTTCTCAAAATCAGCAATAAAAAGTTGATATAATGGAATGGAAATTTCTGGTTTTGCAGCTTTAATATAAGATGGTCGATTGCCTTTTTTGGTACTTGCATGTAACGTAAACTGACTCACAATAATAGCATCTCCATTTTCATCTAATAATGAGTTATTCATAACTCCATTTTCATCATTAAATATACGAAGATTCACAATTTTTTTGGAGAGCCATTCAATATCTGCTATGGTATCTTCTGCTTCAATTCCTAACAAAATTAAAAGCCCACTATTAATTTCACTCACTATCTTTTCTTCAATAGTTACTGAAGCTTTTATAACTCTTTGTAGTACAGCTCTCATAAATTAACTATAAATATCGGTTCTATAATGTTCCTCATCGCCTTCCACTATTTGTAAATAACTATTATATCTAGAATATGCAATAATACCTTCTTCAACAGCTTCTTTAATAGCACAATTGGGCTCATTAACATGTAAACAATTATTATACTTACAGTTAGATTTCAATTTAAAAAACTCAGGAAAATAATCTGTTATTTCATGAGGTTTAAAATCAACAACTCCAAAGCCCTTAATACCAGGAGTATCAATTATAAATCCTCCGAAAGAGAGATCAAACATTTCAGCAAATGTTGTGGTATGCAAACCTTGTTTATGTTGTTTTGATATTTCAGCAGTTTTTAAATTTAAGGTTGGTTCAATAGCATTTATCAAAGTAGATTTTCCCACTCCAGAATGTCCTGAAAACATGGTGATTTTATCTTTCATTAAGGCCTTAACCTTGTCAATATCAATATTTTTTGTAGCAGAAATTGCAAGACAGCGATAACCAATTTCAGTATAAACAGCTTCTAATAGTGCAAGTTTTTCTAATTGATCGTCAGTATACAAATCAATTTTATTGAACAATATAATAGCTGGAATACTATATGCTTCTGCAGTAGCTAAAAAACGATCTATAAAACCCGGTGAAGTTGGCGGA
>NZ_CALAEQ010000012.1 GCF_937891065.1 uncultured Lutibacter sp.
TTGAAATACTTTTGTATTAATGCTAGTAATTCGGTCTTGTTAATGGGTTTTGCAATATACTCATTGCATCCTGCTTCAATTGATTTTTCTCTGTCGCCCATAAGTCCATAAGCGGTCTGCGCAATAATGATTACTTCTTTGTTAAATTGACGGATTTGACGCGTTGCTTCGTATCCATTCATATCTGGCATCTGAATATCCATCAAGATTAAATTTATGTCTGAGTTCTTGCGACACATTTCAACAACTTCTTTACCAGTTTTTGCTTTTATTACCTCTGTGCTGAATTCTTTAACGATTATGGAAATCAACATTTCTGATGGTTCATCGTCTTCGGCAATGAGAATTTTCAAGTTTCGAATATTATTTTCTTTTCCTTCAGTTGGTGCAAAGTCACTTACCTTTAATATTTCTTCGGAATTAATTTGGTATGGTAGTGTGAAATAAAATGTTGAGCCAACACCTTCTTCACTTTCAACCCAAATTTTTCCTCCAAGCATTTCTACGTACGCTTTAGAAATGGACAACCCTAATCCTGCTCCCTGTTGGGCCATTTTATCTTCAATATCTGCTTGTATAAAACGTTCGAATATGGCTTTCTGTCTGTCTTTATGAATGCCAATTCCAGAGTCTCTGACATAAAATTCTATATAATCGCCCTTTAAAATATAGCCAATTTTTATTTCGCCATCTTTGCTGTATTTAATGGCATTTTTAACAAGGTTGGTAAGTATGGAAAAAACTTTTTCGCGGTCGGTTTTAATGATAGATTCTTTATCTGGCAAGGTGCTTCTGTACGAAATTGTCATCCCTTTACCTTCAATTTCGGGTTTGAAAAAAGTATAAATGTATTCGATTTGCTGGTTTATATTTGACTCTTTGATGTTTAGTTTCGTTAAGCCCGCTTCTATTTTCGATATATCAATAATATCATTAATAATGTTGAGCATCCGTACTCCACTTCTTTCTATGATTCTTACATATTCTTTTTGCTGATGAATTGAAAGCTCGGGTTCCTTCAACAAATTAGCAAAACCCAGGATACCATTCATTGGAGTACGGATTTCGTGGCTCATATTGGCAAGAAATGCTGATTTCAGGCGGTCGCTTTCTTCGGCTTTATCTTTGGCAATAACCAATTCTTCCTCCGCATGTTTGCGCTCGGTGATATCGCTCAAAGAAGTAACTCTAACAGCTTTTCCTTTGTAGTGCATCATTTTTCCTTGTAACATGCACGGAAACGTGGTACCATCTTTTTTTATTGCTAATGCTTCATAAGGTTGTTCGTATCCGGCAAGTATATTATTCATTACTATTTCTCTGTATTCGGGTGCAATCCAATCAGCACCTTTTCTTCCAATTGCTTCTTCATTTGAATATCCAAACTTCTTTTCAGCACTAAGGTTTTGTTGGATACATATGCCTTTTTCGGAAAGGAAAATACATTCAAAAGCAGCTTCACTTAATCCGCGATATTTTTCCTTGCTCTCCTCAATTTCTTGCTCCGCCTGTTTACGCTCGGTAATATCCTCGAATATAGCCGAAAACTCATCTTTTTTGGAATTGTAAGCAAAAACAGAATAATACTTTTTACTTTGTTTATGATACATTTCAAATGTAATCGGATTCCTTTTTTTTGCTACTTCACCAAATGTTTTAAACCATTCCGGCTCGGTTCCGGGCAGCATTTCGGATATTTTTTCACCAATCGCAGTTTCCTTTTTCAAAGCAGTAAATTCTTCATATACCCGATTCATATCTTCATATATACAATCAGACATGTTTCCGTTTTTATCATATATCGCTTTACAGAAAACAATACCCACTGACATTTTATTAAACAAACCGTCAAATTTTTCTGAGCTTTCTTTTAGTGCTTGCTCCACCTGTTTACCTGCCTGTTCGGCAGATAGGCGCTCGGTGGAATCTTCCTTTAAAATTTCTTTTAAGGAATCGTACTTTTGCTGTAATTTCTTTAACTCTTTTATGAGTTCTTCTTTGGATTTGTCTAATTCATTCATAATAATATTCCTTTAAAAACGCTGAATGTTAATATGTTGGTGTCTTTTTAGCATTGGCTATAACGGTTTGTGTAAAATGCGTTTTAATGCATTTTTACATAGTGTTACAAATAGTTTCTCATTAAATTAAAATTTTGTAAAATTTCCATTGCCATCATTGATATATTTGAAGTTAAAGGCCAAGTCATCAGGAAAAAAATCTATATCTCCGTCATTATCTAGGTCTTGAGCTCGCATCCATGGAAACCAATCTTCTGTATCTAATCCTGGGTCATTTATTTGATTTGTTGCATCAATGAATTCTCTATTGCCTGTGCTCAATAAAAGTTGAACCCTTCTACCAACATAAAAATTAGCATTACCTCCCCCAGTCCTATTTATAATTAGATCTCGATCTCCATCATTATCCACGTCTTCGGCCTCAAAGTCCAGCACTGTTCCATAGTTGGTAAATTGAGGAACTATAGATCGTAGATTACTTGTGTATGATCCCGAGGAACTGCCCCAATAAACACTTGTATTATCCCCATCTTGTTCATGTGCTCCAACTAGCAAGTCGATAAAGCCATCTTTGTCAACATCGATTAGCTCGGCACTAAAAACCTTGTCAATACTTCTATCAAATCGATTATCGACCTTAGTGAAATTAGCTTGACCGTCATTTATGTAAAAAAAAGATTCAAAACCACCAACAAAAACATCTATGTCTCCATCATTGTCTATATCCCCAGCTGCGCCCCCGTGGTGAAATCCTGTCTGGTCTAAAAGCTTAGTCCAAGTAAATGAACCAATAGAGTTTTGAATAATTAATTTAGGATTACTTCCTGGAAAAGGATTGGCATCATAACCATGATCAAAAACAAAAATATCATCCAAGCCGTTATTGTTAAAATCACCAACAATAGATTTCCTTGCATGAGTTGCAGGGGGCATACTACCATTAAACTCAATTGTAGATGAAGTGAAGTTACCCTGACCATCATTTATTGCCAGAATGCTATTTACCTCGCCTTGCAGTAAAAATTCACCTGTCGCCATAAATACATCAGTGAACCCATCCCCATTGGCATCTAGATAAGAAATCGCATCTCTCAGACTGCCAGAATTCGCACCTGATGGTAGTCCAAAGTTTTCTACATGTATATCCGTTTTAGCATTCGTATATGAACTTCCTGCATCTGCATTTGATGAAGGTGAAATATTTAGATTTTCTAGGTTAGGAGTTGGATTATCGTCTTTTGAACATGAAATGATTATTATTGAAATAAGAATCATAATATTGTGTTTGAAATTCATATTTTTTGCTTTAATGTCTTGTCCTGAAATACGGCTACAGGTTAAAATTGATTTTACGCTGATAATTTGTATACCATATTTGGTGTTTTATAGTCTAAAGATAAATATTTTTTTCAAACTTGAAGCATAGCTTTCTAGTTTAAAACGATTCAAAATAACGAGATGCTAAATTGGTTCAATCTTATCTGATTTGCCTGATTTTTCAGTTACAGTTACAGCAGTAATTCTTGATCTAAAACCACTTGCAATTATCAGGTTTATTTCGTAAATTAATGGCTGTTAAATTACCATTTGTTTTTTTATATGAAATCGAAACACCTAAATATTTATAATCTACCTTTAACAGAAGAAACTTATAATGAGTTGAGAAAAGCTTTGAGGTTTGGAAAATTAAAATGGTTAAGTCTATCAAAAGAATTACAAAATGCCTATCACAGTTTTGATAAAGATAAAAGGGAAACTGATTTTGAAAAGCAGATTCATAAATTAACACCAGGTGCTTGTGATTATGATACGCCAATTTGATATCCAGGTCAATAATAAAAATGAACAATCACTAACCAATTCCTAAAAATAAAATAAGCAAACACAAATTTCAATAAGGTTATTAAAAAATAAATTGAACAGTGAGCAAACCAAAAATACTTGTACAAGTTGAATTAAAATAGGTTAAACAGC
Source organism: uncultured Lutibacter sp. (assembly GCF_937891065.1). GTDB lineage: Bacteria > Bacteroidota > Bacteroidia > Flavobacteriales > Flavobacteriaceae > Lutibacter. The sequence goes on from NZ_CALAEQ010000012.1 coordinate 3,996, forward strand.
AGTATTTTTATTTTACTAGCAAAATCTTGTCAATTTGCTTAGTAAATCTTGTCAAACTACTTGATAAATCTTGTCATTTACTTCATACTTCTTGTAAAATATACTAGTATTTTTTAATTAAATATACTAGTATATCTTTATAGTAATAGTACTATAATTTTAAAAAAATACTACAATAAATACAAACTTTAAAATTAGTTTACAATAGTGCTTGTAAAAGATAAATATACAACTATATTAGCGTTAAACATAAAAATTAAACATTTTATTACTAACAATCTATAAAAAAATAGCTAATATGCCAATTCGTTACCGAATAACTAAAAGAAGCAATACCATTGCCAATAATAAAGAACCTCAGTACATTATGCAAGCTGTAAATACAGGTGTAGTAACATTAGACGATCTAAGTTATCAAATTAGCAATGAATGTACCTTAAGTAAGTACGATGTAAAAATGGTTTTGCATGCATTGGGTGATAAATTACAATTTCATTTGGAAGATGGTAAAATTGTGGATATAGATAATATTGGAAAGTTTAAAGTGGGTTTTAAATGCAAAGCAAATCCAGATCCTACTACCTTAACTCCTAAAAGAAATATTCAAAAATACCATTTAAATTTTCAGCCATCGGTAGTGTTAAAACGTTGGTTAAAAAAAGGCATTAAAACATATAAAGAAGGAAGTAGAAGTACCTAATTTTTATAGTTAAATGGGTCTTTTAATAATTACCAGATAGACGAGAAGTAGTGTTTTTAGCAGTGTTATTCTCATACATACTTTTTACAGCCAAATCTAACGGACTTTCAATTTTTAATAAATCTTTTTTACTAACGTGGGTATAAATCATGGTGGTTTCGGGTTTTGCATGACCCAATAATTCTTGAATATAGCGCAGATCAATGCCGTTTTCTAATAAATGAGTTGCATAACTGTGTCGTAAGGTATGGGGTGTTACTCTTTTTGTAATTCGGGCAATTTTACTTGATCTATGTAAAAAAGCTCTAATACTTTCAGCACTGTACTGTTGAAAAGGTTTTCCTTCAACAAAGTAGGTTTTAGGGTTGTAACTCATTAAATAATTTTGCATTAGTGGTATAAAACTTTGTGCTAAAATTATATTTCGGTCTTTTCTTCCTTTACTATTTTTTACGGTTAACTGTCTTCTGTCAACATCAATATGTTTCAATTCTAAATGTAACAACTCACTTATGCGCAAGCCAGCACTATAAATCATTGCCAAAACAGCTCTGTGTTTTAAGTTTTTTGTATAGCGCAATAAATCAATGACTTCTTCTTTTGAAAGAACTGTTGGTAATAATCTACTTTTCTTAGGTCGTTTCAATGCAATTTCTTCAATCTTACATTCAGGATAAAAAGCTTTAAATAATTTGATAGCACTTATAAACTGTCGGTGTGTACTAATACTATATTTTCTTGGAATAAAAACATCTTCAATAAACTGTTCTACAATTCTGTTGGTAAGCGTGTTAAGTGGTGTGTCTTTTATATAATCGATAAAATCAGCAACAAAAGTAAAATAGGTTTTAACGGTACTTTCACTATAGCATTTACCTTTTAAATACTTTACATACGCTCTTATAATAACTTTATTTTCTTCTGAAATTTCTCGAGGTTTCCGTTCAGTTTTAATTTTTAGGCCCTTATTATAAACGGAATCGTCTAACTTAAATAGAACATCATTTTTAAGTGTTTGCTTAATAAAATCAATATTTTTTGAAGTATAATCTGTATACCATCCTTTTAAAGTCTGACTCCATAAGTAACCATCAATTTTTCTAATTTTTGAAATAATAGGTTCGTTATAAGGAAATACCAATAACAATCGTAATTTATTTCGATGCAGTACTTTTTTTAAAAGTAGGGTAGGTTTCATAGATAAAGATGTTTTCATAGCATATCAAATATACACTATTTTTGATTGAGTTATAAAAAAAATGAATTGAAATACATTTAGTATTTTTAGTATCGAGAATTATTATTTAATATAAAAATTAAATTTTTGATACTTATTTTAACTCATTCGAATACTTAAAAATAGCAGGAAATCCGCCCGTATGCCAAAACAGTACATTAGAATTAGCAGGTAATTTTTTCCCCTTCAGTGTATGTAACATTCCATAAAAAGCTCTACCTGTATAAACAGGATCAACTAAAATACCTTCAGTCATTGCTAATTCTTTAATAGCAAGTTTTTCATCTTGCGCCAAAACACCATAACCAGGGTTGTCATAGTCTCTATTCAATGGTATATCAGCAATTGTAAACTTCTTTTGAATGTTTAATAATAGAGTTCCATCTTTAATAATATTCAAAACAATTGCTTCTAAAGAAAGTCCATCGGTTTCATCTTTATCAATATTAATAGGTACTAGTTGAGTATTTAGTTTATACAGTTCTATACCAAGGGTTAAACCTGCCTGCATACCACCAGAACTAGAAGCGAAAAAGATATAATCAATATTTAAATTTTGTTCGGTTAACTGATCTTTTAATTCTTTAACGGCATTTACAAAACCTAAAGCACCTGTAATATTTGAGCCTCCATAAGGAATTACATAACATTTTTTGTTGTGAGCTTCTAAGTCTTTTGTTAATAGTTCAAGATCTTCACCCTTTCTGTTTTTACCTGTAAAATGAAGATGCGCACCTAACATTGAGGATAGTAACAAATTTCCGTCATAAGTTTTAGGTGCTGTTCCACCCAAAAGTAAATGACATTCTAAACCTGCTATAGCACAAGCTGCTGCGGTTTGCCTACAATGATTTGATTGTTGTGCGCCAGCTGTAATAACAGTATTGCAACCTTTATCTAATGCTTGTTTAATTAAGTATTCTAGTTTTCTTGTTTTATTTCCTCCAGAAGCTAAACCAGTGTGATCGTCTCTTTTAATATAAATGTTGTAATCAGTATATTTTTTAGATAAATTTTTTAGCGGATGAATTGGAGTGGGGAAGAAGCCTAAACTATAGTTATTGTCAATCATTTTAGATGTATTCTTTAAATAGTTTTCCTTTTTTAAATGATACCGTTGTATTTCTTATTTGAATACATATCAACCTTTAGAATCTTTAATCCTATTTTTTTTGAAATTAGAAGGGCATAAATCGATTCCTTTTTTCTCTGCAGCTTTTAATATTACCGGAATTAGTAGGGTAGCACCTGGAATTAACACAAATGGAATACCAATTCCAACCATTTTAAAAACATTTGAAACCTGAGTTTTTAAATGCTGTTCTTCGTCTTTAGAAATTTGTTGTTGTGAAATAAATTTTAAAATAATACGAGACGCTTCTTTTGTATCAGCAGCCTCATTTTTCATTCCAATTAAAAAATCATTCAGTGCTCGAGTAGTTCTTAATTTATTTTTTTTTACAAGTTGAGCAAATTCGCTTTTCCCATTCTTTTCAAAAATGGAAATATCTAATTTTAAAAGTTGCTTTCTATCTTGCATTTACAAAAGTTATCATGTCAAATATACTATTTTATAGTATATTTTGAATTGAAATATAAATTGAAAATACAGCGCTATTTGAATTGGCACAAGTTTAGGTTTAAAAAGTCCAGTACTTTTTTTGTCATTCCTGGGGTGGCAGGAATCTATCATAAGTTTATTGTACCTCAAATTACAATGTATGGATACCTGTTTTCACAGGTATGACAGATAGGAAAATAAAAACGAATGTCATTCCTGCGGAGGCAGGAATCTATCATAAGTTTATTACAACTCAAATTACAATGTATGGATACCTG
>NZ_CALAEQ010000013.1 GCF_937891065.1 uncultured Lutibacter sp.
ATGACTATTATTAGTTTTAAAAGTTTCAACATCAACAATACAATATTCAATTTTTAAAATATATTTAAAAATAACATTTAAAGTGTAAATTAACCTATTTGAAATTATATCGGAATAAACTAAAATCATTTTAAGTTATTAAAAATTTTCTTTAGGTTTTTACTTTCATTTTCCCAATTATAAACTGCTGCAGTTTTATTTAAATTTTCACACCAAATGTTATATTCTTGTTTGTTTTTTAACATTTCAGAGACTATATTTGCTAATTCCTTAGGGTTGTGTGTATTAGTTACTTTTCCAATATTATTTTCAGAAACAAGTTCTGCTACATTTTTCCTGTTTGAAACTAACAATGGTGTTCCAGCTTGAATGTAATCAAAAACTTTATTTGGCAAACTAAATTCGTAATTTAAGTTTGTGTTTTTATCTAAAGAAATTCCAATATCTGCAATTTCTGTAAATTTCATTAATTCAGTATAATTCATTTTATTGAGTAGAATAACTTTTCTTTCTAATTTTAAAGATTTTATTTTGGCTTTTAAAGTTTCAAAAACATCACCTGAACCAATTATATATAAAAGAGTGTCTTTTAAATATTGCATCATTTCTACAGTTTCTTCAGCTCCACGGTCTGCATTTATACCTGAGCCTTGTATAATAAGCATATTTTGATCCCCTTTTATTATTTTTAAAAAATCAATATCAATATTTCCCTTATTATATATAGGAGCTAAGTTTCTAATTACATAAACAGGAATATTATATTTTGAAGTATATATCTTCGCAATTATATTATTTACAGTATAAAAATTTTTAAGTTTAGGTAATATAAATTCTTCAATTCTAAGCCAAAATTTTTGTACGAAAGGTCTGTTAATTAATTCAGGGACTTCTGTAAATAATTCATGACTGTCATATACTAATTTTTTATTAAAAAGCTTACTTATTATATAATTAGGTAATAAGGTATCTAAATCATTTGAAAGTAAAATGTCTTTTTTTAGAAATAAAAGTTTAAAAAACAAGCGTAAATTATATTCTGCATAAAACAAAAAACCAGAAGTAAACAAAAGTTTCATTCTGGTTGTGTTATAATTTCTGTTAATTAGTTCACTATTTTTAAATCTTCGGCCTATCAATAATACATCAAAATTCATTTGTGCTAAAGTAGTACATACTTTATGAACTCGTTGGTCTGTTATTAAATCATTTGTTACAGAAACTAATATTCGTTTCAAGGCATAAAAATTTTATGCAAAATAAGAAATTTATTTATCTTTTTTAGTAAGATAATAAACGTTAAGTAATAATATAAATCCGTTAGTTATTATAATTGGCCAAGAAATAGTAAGCATTATTCCATATACTACAAATAATAATGCTCCAACTGAATTAACGATTCTTAAAGTACTTACATTTTTCATCATAAATGAAATGATTAGCACAACTGAGGCTAAATAACCTACCCACTCTGTATATGTAATTCCGAATATCATATTGTTTAATTTTTTTTAAAGCCGACAAATATAGCTATAAAAATATTAGGAATAGTCTGTGAAAAAAGAAACCTCACCCAAAAAGAATTGAGTGAGGAAAATTGCTATGAAAAAGATGGTAAGCTATGAAACTTACCGAAGCAAATATAAGGACTTTTTTAATACGGAAAAATAAATTTTTGTTAAATTTTCAAAAAAGAATACTTATGTGACAAAAATCACTAGTTTTTAATTTTAGAAAAAATTGCTTCATAAATTAAATTATGAATAACAGTTCTAATATCTTTTTCACCAAGTTTATTGTTAATCATAGTTGGATAAACTCTATTAGATAAAAACACATATAAAATACCATTTTCAGGATCTACCCAAGCGTATGTACCTGTAAAACCACTATGACCAAAACTATTTGCAGAAGCATATTTACTACTTGCTTTAATTTCAGGATTTAAATCGGGTTTGTCAAATCCAAGCCCTCTTCTTATGCTATCATTTTCATAATATCTATGGTTGAATTTGTCAATAGTTTTGCTTTCTAAGTATTTTTTACCTCCGTAATAACCTTTTTGTAAATACATTTGCATCATTTTAGCAACATCATTAGAATTTGAAAATAAACCAGCATTACCACTAACACCATTCATCATTCCTGCTCCCATATCGTGAACATCACCTTGTAAAATTTGATGTCTGTAATAATCATCTACTTCTGTTGGAGCAATTTCAGATATGTCAAATCTATTTAACGGGTTGTATCCTAGTGTATTTGCTCCTAATGGTTTATAAAAATTTTCATTGTTTAATTCATCCATTTCTTTATGAAACGTGTCTTTTAAGTATTTTTTAAATAGGTAAAAAAGCAGGCCGCTGTATTTGTAACCTTCATTTTTTAATTGTGGCACCTCAGCAATTCTTTTATAAATAGTATCTGTATAAGAATCAATCAGATATAAATTTTCAGTGATTTTAATTGAAAACCCTTCGCTTTTTTTAGTTTTATATAAATTTGGAAACGGTTTTTTGGTTATACTATCTACCGTTTCTAAATAATAAGGAATCCAAGGTTTAATTTTTCCAATGTGAGACAAGGCTTCTTTTAAAGTTATAGTATCTTTATTTGAACCTTTTAAATAAGGCATAAATTTACCCAGTGTTTCATCTAAATTTAGCAAACCAGTTTCTTCACTTTTCATAATCATAGGCAAGCCACCTAATATTTTTGTTACTGAAGCCAAATCGTACAAATCAGTTAATTTTACAGCTTGTTTTTTATCATACGTTTGGTATCCAAAACTTTTATGATACACTACTTTTCCGTAACGAGCAACTAAAACTTGTCCGCCAGGAGCCATTAAAGAATCAACAACCATAGTAGTTACAGAATCTATTTTAGTGAGAAACTTACTATCCATATCAACTTCTTCAGGAATTGTATAAGATAATCTCATTAAATTTGTAGTAGACAATCCAGTTCCTTCTGGGAATACGGTTTTAATAGAAACAGGCAGCTTTCCTTTTGTTTCTATCGCTCCAAAAATCATTTGTGCTGAAATTTCCTGAGATACTTTACTGTTTTGGTACGAAACTAAAACAGCATTTATATTTTTGAAATCTGCAATATCTAATAAGGTGTAAGGACTAGCAAAAACATCTAAAATCACTTCGTTATTTTTTGAAATTTCTTCTAGCCAAAGAAGCTCTTCTTTAGTCATTTTAAAGCTTTTCCAAGGATTTTCATTGGATTTATGATAGCCAATAATAACAGTGTTATATGGTTTTAGTTTTTGAAGTAAATCAGATAAATTTTCATCTGAAACAATATCAACTTGAGTATATTTTTTTAAAGTATTTGTGAAGTCGAAATTATCAGAATCTCCTAATTTAACGTAGGCTATTTTATTATTTGATAACTCTTGAATTGGGACAATAGCTTCCTTACTTTGGACTAGAGTTATAGCTTCTTTCATTAAAGATCGATACAATAACTCGTCTTTTATTGTGATAATATCTTCTTGAATACCATCCTCTTTTATGGGTGTAAAATTGTTTAAACCAGCCCAGTATTTTGCTTTTAATATTTTTTTAACGGAAGCATCTAAACGCTCTTTGCTAATTTTATTTTTCCTAATGGCTTTTTTTATTTTTTTTATGGCAACTTTAATATCTTCAGGAATCAGCAACATATCATTTCCTGCAATAAATGCAGCCAAATCTATATCACCGGGTTTTGCAAAATTTGCTGCGCCTTTCATATTTAAAGCATCGGTAAAAATTAGACCGTTAAAACCCATTTTTTCTTTTAAAAGTCCTGTGATTACTTTGTGTGAAATAGAAGTAGGTACTCCAGGTTTTGGATCTAATGAAGGCACATTTAAATGAGCCACCATAACGCTCGCTAAATTAGTTTTGAATAGCTCTTTATAAGGAAACAATTCAATAGAATCTAAACGTTCTAGAGTAAAATCAAGGGAAGGAAGTGTTTTATGAGAATCAGATGAAGTATCTCCGTGACCCGGAAAATGTTTTGCATTTGCAAGTACTCCAGTACGTTGCATACCATTTGTGAAAGCAATTGCTTTTTCAGTTACATTGTATTTGTTTTCACCAAAAGAACGATTTCCAATAATTGGATTTGCAGGGTTTGTATTAATGTCTACAACTGGTGCAAAGTTAACGTGTATTCCAATTCTTTTGCAATGTTCACCTAATTGTTCGCCAAATTGCTCAATTAATATATTGTTTTGAACTGCACCTAATGTCATGTTCCAAGGATAACGAAAAGAATTTTTTAATCGCATATTTAACCCCCATTCACCATCAAAACCAATTAGCAAAGGAATTTTAGATGTTGCTTGGTAAATATTTGTTAATTCAGCTTGTTTTTTAGGTGTTCCTTGCATGAAAATCAATCCTCCAATGCGGTACTTTTTTATAATTTTATTGATTTTTTTGGTATGTTTTTCATCTTTATTAGAATACGCTTGCATCATAAATAGCTGCCCTATTTTTTGTTTTAAGGTTAGACTATTCATCTTATTTTCAACCCATTCTTCTTGATTTTCAGCATCAGAAGTTAATAAGGGATCAATTTGTTGCCCATAGCTTGTTGTTAAGAATAAGAAGATGCTTACTATGATTATTTTTTTCATTTTTAATGTTTTTTTATTCTTTTAATTGTACTCCAGTTCCGTTTAATTCTGAAAATAAGATGTTACCATTTTCGAGTTTTACACCATTGGCAATATCATTTTTTAATAATAAAGCACCATCCATATCTACATAATCTAATATTGGTGTTAAATGTGCAATTGCTGAAATACCAACGGAAGATTCGGTCATACAGCCAACCATCGTTTTTAGACCTAAAGATTTGGCTTTTGTAATCATTCTTTTTGCAGGTGTTAAACCACCACATTTCATTAATTTAATGTTTACACCGTGAAAATGATTGTAACATTTCTCAATATCACTTTCTATAATACAACTTTCATCAGCAATGATTGGTAAATATGAATTGTCAAAAACTATTTTTGCACCTTTCCAATTATTTGCGGGTAATGGCTGTTCAATAAATTCCACACCTAATTTTTGTAATTCAATGGCGTTTTTTAAGGTTTCATTTACCGACCAACCGCAATTTGCATCTATTCTGAAAATGGAGTTTGAGTGTTTTCTTAGTTCAGTAACTATCTGAATATCATCTTTTGTTCCCAACTTAATTTTATAAATAGGCCAAGGCATTTCTTTCATTTTTGAAACCATATTTTCTATGGTGTCAATTCCGATTGTGAAATTTGTTTGAGGAAGATTTTCAAGTTTCAAATTCCAATATTGGTATAATTTCACTCCTTTTTTACGCGTATATAAATCTGAATAAGCTTCATCTAAAGCACACAGTAAAAACATATTTTCTTTAAAATATGGGAGTAAGTAATCCCAATATTCTTCAGGGTTTTTATCTGAAACAGCTTCAATAATTTCACGTTTTTCTAGAAGTTCCTTTTCAAATTGCTCAACAAAAGTATTGTAATATGGATTTGCAGTTGCTTCTCCAAATCCTGAAACACCATTTTCTTGAAGTTCCACTATAATTGAAGGAATTTCAGTTCTAGTGCCTCTTGAAATTGTAAAAGGGTGTTTTAATTGTAAATTGAATGTTCGTATAATTAGCTTCAT
>NZ_CALAEQ010000014.1 GCF_937891065.1 uncultured Lutibacter sp.
AACGAAAACTTTTATGCTAGTTCTAACATTTATATTTTTGATAGGTTTGGAAAATATATCACTCAAATTAATCCAAGAGGAGATGGTTGGGATGGTTTATTTAGAGGAAAACAATTACCCGCAACCGATTACTGGTTCTCTGTTGAATTAGTTGATGCTATTGGAAATATAAGAATTAGAAAAGGGCATTTTAGCTTAATTAGAAGGTAATTTAAAATAACTCTTCAATAGTTTTCGCTACACCATCATTTTTATTGGTATCAGTAATTTTATTTGCAATTTTCAATACCTCTTCTTTAGCATTCGCAACAGCAACACCTAAACCTACAGATTTTAACATTTCAATATCGTTATAATTATCTCCAAAAGCAATTACATTTTCCATAGAAATTTCCGAATATCGATTCTTTAATAAGTATTCTATGGCTGTTTTTTTAGAGATGGATTTATGTGAAATTTCAATATATGTTGGTTTTGAACGATACAATGTAATTTCGTTTGAAAAACTTTTTTCTAATGAATTGTATAAAATCTCTATTTCAGTTTCATCACCCATGCACATAATCTTATGTGCGCCTTTATCTTCATTTTTCCATTGAGTTAAAACAGCGATATTTGGTTTTACAGTTGGAGTTACTTTAGTGTTGTTCGCTTCTCTTTTTGCCCAAAAATCCATTGATGGAACATACCATTCATCAGCATAATACAAGCTTAAATGAATAGCCGTTTTTGAGCATTGATTTATAATTTCTTCTAAAACAATATTATCAATAACTGTAGAGTGTAAAATAATATCATTATCCAATATTAATCCGCCATTATATGCTATTATTGGAGTGCTTGTATTATTAAATTGTTGTTGTAAATGCCTCATAGCTTTTGGCATACGTGAAGAAATTAACACAAATGGAATTGGAGCAATTCGTTGTACTTCTTTAATGGTAATTTCTGACAATTCTCTGTCTTTATTTAATAGTGTACCATCAATATCTGTACAAATTAATTTATAATTCATGAGTGAATTTTTTTCGTTTGCAAATGTACACAATCAAACAGTAGTTTTTAAATTCAATTTTGAAGGTATAATTACCTGTTTTTCAAACAAAACTGAATATCCAATGAATTCGACTATCTTTGCCGCCATGAAATTTACAGACTTAGGAATTAACGACCAAATCTTGAAAGCTTTAGAAGATGAAGGTTACACACACCCAACACCAATTCAGGAGCAATCTATACCTATTTTATTAGATAGAAAAGATTTATTAGGTTGTGCACAAACAGGAACGGGTAAAACAGCTGCTTTTACAATTCCAATATTGCAACATCTTTACAATAGTAAAAATGACCATAAAGGACAACGAAAAATTAGAGCACTTATAATTACTCCTACACGAGAATTAGCCATACAAATTGCACAAAATATTACTGATTATGGGAAATATACAGGCATAAATAATGTGGTAATTTTTGGAGGTGTTAAACAAAGATCACAAACTGATGAATTACGAAGAGGAACAGATATACTAGTTGCTACTCCTGGTCGTTTGTTGGATTTAATATCACAAGGGTTTATTTCTTTAAAATATGTAAAATACTTTGTATTAGATGAAGCTGATCAAATGCTGGATATGGGCTTTATTCATGATATTAAAAAAATAATTGCCAAATTACCTGAAAAAAGACAATCGCTTTTCTTTTCAGCTACCATGCCTTCAGCAATTATTGATTTATCAAGTAAAATTCTAGGGAACTATCAAAAAGTGACAATTACACCAAAACAGGCTACTGCTGAAAAAGTGGAACAAGCAATTTATTTTGTAAGTAAACCAAACAAACCTAAATTACTAATTCATATTATAGAAGAAAATCCAAATTCCTCAGTACTTGTTTTTTCAAGAACTAAGCACGGAGCCGATAAAATTGTTCGAATTTTAACAAAAAGTCATATAAAATCGGCAGCTATTCATGGAAATAAATCTCAAGGTGCCAGACAAAGAGCTTTGGGTGATTTTAAAGATGGAAAACTGAACATATTAATAGCAACTGATATTGCTGCACGTGGTATTGATGTTGAAGAGTTATCTTTAGTTGTGAATTTTGATTTACCTAATATTCCTGAAACGTATGTTCACAGAATTGGTCGAACAGGAAGAGCAAAAGCGAGTGGAATTGCTTTATCTTTTTGTAATGCTGAAGAAAAAGCGTACTTAAAAGATATTCAGAAATTAATAAATCAACAAATACCCGTAATATCAGAACATCCATTTATTGATGACGGAATTGAAGATGCTGCCATTCCTAAAAGTCCTTCAAAAAACCAACGTAAAAAATTGAAGCATCATTCAGCTACTAAACCTAAAGAAGGAGAAAATACACAAAAAAAGCAAAGCAGAAGACCTTCTTCAAAAAAGCGTCGTTACTAATAGAATAACATTTATTAGTATCACATATTTCAAAATAAATAAAAACAACTTAACATTAATGTTAAGTTGTTTTTATTTATAGTGTGTTTCTATTTTAACTGTTAAACAATAAAACCCATAATAAGATACAAAATAGTACTTATTAATCCGCCAATTAAAGCATAAGGTAATTGTGTTTTTACGTGGTCTATATGGTCGCTGGCTGAAGCCATAGATGAAATAATAGAAGTGTCTGAAATAGGCGAACAATGATCTCCAAAAACCCCACCACCTAATGTTGCCGCAATTACTAGATGTATATTTGAGCCATGTATTTCGGCCATTGGTAAAGAAATAGCTAGCATAATTGCAAAAGTTCCCCATGAAGTTCCTGTAGAAAAAGCAATAAATGAACTAATTACAAAAACTATGGCAGGTAATAATTCTGGAGAAAGCCAATCTTTAGATATATTAGCTATATAAATTCCTGTTCCTAATTGATTACAAGCCTCACCAATTGCAAAAGCAAGCATCATTAATAAAGCTAAAGGCATTAACTCACTGATACCTTTTAAGGTTAAATCTACCATTTCTTTTAGCTTCATTATTCCTTGTGAACGATATAAAATCATTGCCACAAAAATAGCCGTAATAACTGCATATAATACTGACGAAGAACCAGATCCTTTTCCTATAGCTTGGGAAAAATGATTTCCAAAAGAATTAAAATTTTCTACTTTATGCCACCCTGTATAAGCTAAATTAATAGGCATCATTAGTACCATTGTTACTAGAGGAATAACCATATTATAGGCTTTTGCTTTAATTCCTTCTTTTGGAGGGTACGATGTTACAGTATCTGAAATCATAGGTTTAGAACCATCATTCATTAATTTGCCTGTTTCTTTGGTTCGTTTTTCAGCTTTCGCCATAGAGCCAATATCCTTTTTAAAGACAATTACTAATGTTAGAATAATTAATGCTACTATCGGGTAAAAATTATATTTAATAGAGGAAATTAACGTAGCAAAAGGATTATCAATACCTTGAGTTATTAATAAACCCATAATAAATGCTCCCCAAGCATTAAAAGGAATTAAAATTGAAGTGGGAGCAGAACTAGAATCGGCAATGTAAGCCAGTTTTTCTCTAGGTATTTTTAATTTATCAAAAATTGGCCGGTATAAAGTACCAACGGTAAGTGAGCTTATACTGGTTTCAACAAATAAAATAATACCCGTAAACATTGCTAATAATTGTACTATAACTCTACTATAGCCAGCTTCTTTTTTTTCAAAATAAGCAATTAAAATATTTAATTTATTTACAAATCCTTCTACACCTCTAGAATATTGAATAAAAAGTAATAAAGCTCCAACTAAAGCACTAAACATAATGGTTCTTGTATTTCCTTCAGATTTAAACACATTTACCAATCCTTCAAAAGTTGCTAAAGTTCCTGTTAAAAAGTTCCAATCACTCATAATTATCCATGAAAACCAAATACCAAAAAATAATGCGATATATACTTGTTTGGTTCTTAATGCGAAAATAATAGCTATAACTGGAGGAAGTATTGACAGAAATCCATAATCATTCATAAATTAAAGTATAAGTTTTTTGAAATATATAAAAAGTACCCAAATAAAAAAAGAATTTGAAGTACACTTCTATAGATATAATAAAATCAGGCAAGTAAAATTTATTTGTTGCGGACGTAAATTAATTTAAAGCGTCCGCTAGTTTTATCTCTTTGCTCAATCTCAAACTGTTTTAAAGATTTAAATAAAGGTGTTAACTTTTGGAATCCAAAATTACGAGCATCAAAATTTGGTTGTTTTTTTAAAAGAAGTGAACCTACATCGCCCATAAAAGCCCACCCATCATCATCAGAAGCGTCAGAAACTGAGTTTTTTAATAATTGAATTACTTTTGGAGTAATTTTATCTAGTTTTACATTTTTATGAGTTCTAATACCGTCTTGGTTATCATCTTCCGTTTCTAAAATTTCTAAATAAATAAACTTATCACAAGCCACAATAAAAGGATTTGGGGTTTTCTTTTCTCCAATTCCGTACACAATAAGACCTTCTTCCCTTAAACGTGTTGCTAATTTTGTAAAATCACTATCTGATGAAACCAAACAAAAACCATCAACTTTTTCTGAATATAAAATATCCATAGCATCAATAATCATTGCTGAATCTGTAGCGTTTTTTCCAACAGTATAGCCATATTGTTGTATTGGGGTAATTGCATTTTCAAGTAAAATGGTTTTCCATTTTCCTAACTGCGGTTTAGTCCAATCTCCATAAATACGTTTTATGGTTGGCGTACCATATTTTGCGATTTCCTCCATCATTTCTTTAATATATTTTGAAGGAATATTATCACCATCAATAAGCACGGCTAATTTTATATCTTTTATCATAATTTAATTCTAATTTATAAAGGTACAGAAAAATATGTTTCTTTTATTTATCTTAAAAACAGTTCATTATTTTTTTTGAATTATAAATAGAAAGTATCTTTGAAAATTAAATATTATTTAATGAAATTTATACAAATTCCTTCGGAAGAATTTAAAATAAATAAGTGGTCAGGTGGTACAACAACACAACTTTTTATCTATCCTCCTAAAGCTAATTATCAGCAACAAAATTTCAATTTTAGATTAAGTTCTGCCACTGTTGAAACAGAAGAATCTAGTTTTACGGTACTTCCAGAAGTTTCAAGAAAATTAATGATTTTGGATGGGAATATTACAATTAATCATAAAAATCATTATTCAAAACAACTTAAAAAATGGGATATTGATACTTTTGAAGGAAATTGGGAAACATCATCTATTGGAAAATGCACTGACTTTAATTTAATGACCACAAGAAATACATTTGGAGACTTGTCTTCATTAAAACTAACAGATGGAAAAAATATTAATTATCAACTTGATGATAGATGGGATTGGATTTTTATATATGTTGTTGAAGGAAACTTTAAGGCAAGCATAAAGGACGCACTTCAATATTTAAAAAAAGGTGATTTATTTGTTATAAAAGATGTTATAACTTCAATGGCTCAAATTACAAGTTCAGAAAATAGTGAACTAGTTATAGCTAAAATTAAAATTTGATTCGTTAAAAATATCCTATTTTTGCATTTCATATGGAGGAAGAAAACAAAAAACAAGAACACCCAAACAGTCCACTGCACGGTATTAAGTTGGCAGAGATTGTTCAATATTTAGTAGCAACATATGGTTGGGAGGAATTAGCAGCAACTATTAATTTAAACTGTTTTAAAAGTAATCCTACTATAAAATCGTGTCTTAAATTTTTAAGAACAACACCATGGGCTAGAACTAAAGTTGAAAATTTATATTTAAAATCTATTAAGAAATAACATAAAAAAGGCAACCAATTGGTTGCCTTTTTTTGTTGGTTTATTCTTCAGAATTTCTTCTTCTTTCTGGCGGGTTATTAAATAAAACTCCTCCAGCTTCAACAAACTCTTTTTCCAAACTTGGAAGCTTTGTTTCAAATAAATTATTTAAATCTACTGCTACATTTTTAAATGCTTCACTTGCAATTTTATATTGTTCTTTTTGTGCTCCAGTAATATCTACTTGAGCAGAATAAGTAGCATATATTGTATTTCTAACTCTACTAGAAACGGTATTTTTAGCTCCAAAACCACCAATAATAACCTTTGAAACAGCATCTATTTCTTTTTGTAAAGCATCTATTTTATTCGTTAAAACATTTGCTTCAACTGGCATATTTTCAAGAATTTTTGTCATACTTTTTAATCTAGAACTCATGTCATCTATTTTACCTCTTGAAGCAGTAACATTTGCATATAAATTAGTTACTTCTTTAATAAAGTTAAAGTTTGCTTCATAATTTGGTGTTCCTAGCGCATTTGGAATTGACTTTACGTTAAAGCTTTGAGGTTCTAAAAGTCTTGTA
Organism: uncultured Lutibacter sp.; assembly: GCF_937891065.1. GTDB lineage: Bacteria > Bacteroidota > Bacteroidia > Flavobacteriales > Flavobacteriaceae > Lutibacter. The sequence goes on from NZ_CALAEQ010000014.1 coordinate 6,374, forward strand.
AATTCACTACCTATATTTTTGTCAATAGCAACTTTATATGTCCCTGGTGGAACTTTTGCACCTCTCTCTGACAAATAGCTTAAATCCCAATTAATACTCCCATAACCTTTCTTAAGTGATGAATTTAATTTCCTCATTATATTTCCATTAGCATCGTAAATTGTAAATAACAATGTTGTTTTTGGCTCCATTTTTTCAGCTAACAATTCTTCTTCTGATGGATATGTAATATTCTCTGACTCTTCAGCTATTTTTTCTCTTTTTTCTTTTAGAGTTTCATATCCATTTTTTATAAAGTATTCAAATTTAACTGCTGGATCAGGGTTTGGAGTTCTAAAATGAACATCTCCTTGATAATTTAAATTACTTGAAGGGAAATACAATAAAGCATCTTTAATTTCAAATATGTGAGCTTCTTTTTTCTCAATTTCACTACTTAATTTTCTTAAAGGTGCATAATTTTCTAACACATAAAAACCTCTACCAAACGTGGCAACTACCAAATCGTTTTCTCGTTTTTGAATAGTTAAATCTTTCACTTGAATTGTAGGGATTCCCTCTTTAATTTGAACCCATTTTTCACCACCATTAATACTTGTCCATACGCCCCATTCCGTTCCAATAAATAGTAAATTAGGATTTTCATGGTCTTCTTGAATACAATATACCGTTCCTGATGGAAGATTTGAAGCAATTGAGGTCCAAGTTTTACCTTTGTCGGTACTTTTAATTAAATAAGGTGTGAAATCACTACTATTTTTACGACCATCAAAACAGGCATAAACTGTATTTTCGTTGTGTTGTGAGGGTAGCACATAATTTACAAAAGTCATATCAGGAACTCCAGTAAACTTGTCGTATTTAACCCAATTTTCACCATCATTTTCTGTAATCCAAATCAAGCCATCATCAGTTCCTGCATATAACATTCCTTGTTTTAATGGTGATTCTGATAAAGCAAAGATGTTTCCAAATTTAGATGTTGATAAATTTTTAGCCACAGCTTCAGGTGACCAAATTTTACCCATCATAAGTAGCGTATTTTGATCAATTCCTCTTGTTAAGTCTTTACTAATCTTGTTCCAAGTACCACCCATATCTGTACTTTTTAACACATAATTTCCACCTATATACAATGTTTTTGGGTTAAATGAACTTATAAAATATGGTGTATTCCAGTTCCAATTATATTCCTCGTCAATTGTTGGTTGAGGTTTTATAGAAATACTATTTCCTGTTGTTCTATCATATCTTCTTATACCACAATATTGAGATTCACAATAATGAATATCTGGATTACTAGGGTCTGGGATTGATAAGTAACCATCACCACCAATAGTATATGTCCAATCTGAATTTACTAAATTTTCACGATTTGTTTTTGAAGGTCCAAACCAAGAACCATTATCCTGAGCGCCCCCATAAATATTGTAAAATGGATAATCATTATCTGTTCTTGCGTGATAGTATTGAGTAATTGGTAAATTGTTTTTAAACTGCCACGTTTTAGCTCTATCATAAGATTCATATAATCCTCCATCGCTTCCTACTAAATAGTGGTTTGTGTCATTTGGATTGATCCAAATAACATGGTTATCTACATGTTTATTATTCCCTTCAATATTTTCCCAAGTTGCTCCTCCATCTTCAGAAAGTGCATTTCGTGTATCCATTAAAATTACTAAATTTGGATTTATAGGATCTGCATAAACTTCATTATAATATTGCGGGCTTGATGTTCCTTTGTCACTTCTTTTCTCCCAACTTTCACCTAAATCGCTTGATCTATAAAAACCACTTTTATTTTCAGGTAATTCAACCACTGCGTAAATAATATCTGGGTTTGCTGGGGATAATGCTAATCCTATTCTACCAATATCTCCTTTTGGTAATCCTTTTTTTAATTTTGTCCAAGAGTCCCCAGCATCAACAGATTTGTAAATTGCAGATTCAGGCCCTCCATTAATTTTTGAATACACTCTACGCTCACGTTGATGAGATGTAGCGTATAAAATATCTGGGTTTCTAGGATCCATTTCCATATCTGATACACCTGTATATTCACCAATTTCAAGAACTCGTTTCCAAGTTTTACCTCCATCTATTGTTTTATATAATCCTCTTTCACCACCTGGTCCCCAAGCTTGACCCTGAGAGGCTACATAAACCACATTACTATTTCTTGGGTCAATCATTATTTTACCAATTTGAGAACTAGTTTTGAGTCCCATATTTGTAAATGATTTCCCTCCATCTGTTGTTTTATAAACTCCATCTCCATAACCTAAATTACGTTGTGAATTGTTTTCTCCGGTTCCTACCCAAAGTACATTTGAGTTATTAGGATCCATTGCTAAACAACCAATTGAAAAAACAGGTTGATCGTCAAAAATTGGTTCAAATGTAGTACCGTGATTTATAGTTTTCCACAAGCCACCTGCTGCAACTCCAACATAATATTCCGAAGTATTGTTTGGATTTACTGCTAAATCTGAAATTCTACCTGAATAAGCTGCTGGGCCAACACTTCTAAAGTTGAGCATTTTTAGCATTTTATCATTTAGCTCAAACTGTTGAGAATCTTCTGATTTCTTTTTTTTCTTTTGTGCAAAAGATTGAAATGATGATACTGTAAATATAATAGTGAAGATGGTTACAAGAAACCAACTTTTATTATTTATTTTATGCATAATATATTGTTTAAAATTAATGTTGCATAAAAATAAGTAAAAATAATAAATTATGTCACTAAAAAAGAGCTTATAAATAAGTGTGTCTTTTAAAAAATCTTTGTTTTAAAAAATATATAAGAATCCAACTCCTAAGAGTTGTTTTATTTGAATTTTCGCTCCTAAAACATCTAATTCCCCATCATTATTTAGGTCTTCTTTATGTTTAACATCATCATCAAACAATAATTGAGATCCTACATTAGCAGTTACATATTTGTTAATAGTTAAATCAAAATTTAGTTCCCAGTTTACATCTACATTTCCGTAATTATTTAGGTAATCAGAATATAAACTAAGTTTATTTTCCATTTTTATATTAGTCATAACATTTGCTGCCCATTCACCAGATACTAAAGTCCCAAATTCCATTTTAACATTTTCACCTTCAGTAATTAATTCACCTGAATTATCATAGATCGCCGGTTTTACTCCAAAAGATCCTTCGTTAGCTAAAGATTGGTTTAAAACAAAAGTAGTTTTGTTTGTAATAGGCGAAAGGTATAATTTAAAACCATTTTCTTTAGAAGTATATTCTGATCCAACTCCAACAAATAAATAGGCTGGAGAAAATAATTTTGATATTGGTTTATCAGTATTTGGATATTTATATCCATTTGAATATTGAGTTTTAAAGTTCAATTTAGCAGAGTAATACCAGTTAGATTTTCGATTTTTTCGATAACCAAATGTAGAGTTTACCTCAAATAAATCTTCTGTTTTTCTTAATTCTCTATCTTCTTCTTTATTTAAACCATAATTACTTTTTAACTCATTAGACCAAGCTAAATGACTGTCTTTATAATTTTTTATTAAATGAATTTTTAGAATTCCTGACAATGAATTATTCCCTCCTGAATTCCAGTTAACAAAAGAATTTTGAGTAAAAATTAATCCTATTTTATTTTTTGTAGTCCAATTGCTTATAGAGTCTGGTTTTATAGCTATTGAATCATTTAGTATTGTGGCTTTTGAAATTGTGATAATTAAAAAAAAGACAAATAACAGTTTAAATTTCATTTTAATAAATTTTGATAAAAAAAGAATAACGGCAAAGAAACAAAATTTATTATTTAATGAATTAAAGATTTAGTAAGAATTCTTTTATATTTTCTTTAGATAATTGAATGTTATCAAATAATTCTTCAACTTTTCCATGTTCTATAAAGTGATCTGGAATCCCTAAAAGTTTTACGGTGTTACTTTTGTAATTATTTTTTGAAGCAAATTCTAAAATAGCACTTCCAAAACCTCCTACAATTGTACCATCTTCAATAGTGATAATTGTGTTGAATTTTTTGAAAATAGTGTGAAGTAATGTTTCATCTAAAGGTTTTACAAAACGCATATTGTAATGAGCAATCTTATTTTTTGGTAATTCAGATTGAAGATCAATTAATAAATTTCCAATAGTTCCAATGGTTAATACAGCAATTTCATTTCCTTCTGAAACACACTCAGCCTTTCCTATTTCTAGCTTTTTAAAAGGTTGTTTCCAATCAATAATAGTGCCTCTTCCTCTTGGGTATCTAATTGCTAATGGAAAATCAATTCCTAATTGAGCGGTATACATCATATTACGTAATTCAACTTCATTTAAAGGTGCGAAAATCACCATATTCGGAATGCAGCGTACATAAGAAATATCAAAAACACCATGATGTGTTGCGCCATCTTCACCAACAATCCCAGCACGATCTATACAAAAAATCACCGGTAAATTTTGTAAAGCAACATCATGAATTATTTGATCATAAGCACGTTGTAAAAATGTAGAATAAATGGCACAAAAAGGAATTAATCCTTGTGTTGCCATTCCTGCGGCTAAAGTTACTGCATGCTGTTCCGCAATTCCAACATCAAAAGCCCTATCGGGTAGTTCATCAATCATTAATTTAAGGGAACTTCCTGTTGGCATAGCAGGAGTTATTCCTACAATTTTATCATTATTTTTCGCTAATTCAACAATAGTTTCACCAAAAACATCTTGAAATTTTGGAGGCTGAATACTCGTATCTTTTATAATTCTTTCACCTGTTATTTTATCAAATTTTCCAGGTGCATGGTATGTTACTTGGTCTTGCTCCGCTTGTTCTAAGCCTTTTCCTTTTGTAGTAATAATGTGTAAAAACTTTGGTCCTTTTATAGTTTTTAATCGTTCTAATTCATTTATTACAGTTTCAATATTGTGCCCATCAATTGGCCCAGAATAATTAAAGTTTAAAGCTTCAATAATATTGTTTTTTCTTACTTTTTTGCCAGCTTTCACATTGGTAAAATAATTTTTCAAAGCACCAACACTTGGGTCAATTCCCATAGTATTGTCATTTAAAATAATTAATAAATTAGCATCTGTTACTCCTGCATGGTTTAATGCTTCAAAAGCCATTCCGCTTGCGATAGAGGCATCTCCAATTACAGCAATATGCTGTTTTTTAAAATCACCTTTAATTTTTGAAGCAATTGCCATTCCTAAAGCTGCAGAAATTGAAGTAGAAGAATGGCCTGTTCCAAAAGCATCGTAAATACTTTCATCTCGTTTTGGGAAACCTGAAATTCCTCCTAGTTGTCTATTTGTATGAAATTGTTGTCTTCTTTCTGTTAATATTTTATGCCCGTAAGCTTGGTGTCCAACATCCCAAATTAATAAATCATTTGGTGTATCAAAAACATAATGAAGCGCAATAGTTAATTCTACAACACCCAAACTTGCACCTAAATGACCTTCTTTTGTTGCTACAATATCAATAATAAAATCACGTAATTCTTTAGCGACTTGTGAAAGTTGATTTTTAGGTAGTTTTCGTAAGTCTATCGGACTATTTATATGTTCTAACAAATTTGATTTCATCTGTCACAAAATTACACTATTTAAATTGTTCGTTGAATTAAAAATTTTACTTTTGAAATATGATACAACCTTTTGATGATACTTATTTCATGAAACGTGCTTTACAAGAGGCAGAAATGGCTTTAGATAAAAATGAAGTTCCTATTGGTGCAGTAATTGTGATGAACAATCAAATTATTGCAAGAGCTCATAATTTAACTGAAACATTGAATGATGTGACAGCTCATGCCGAAATGCAAGCATTTACAGCTGCTTCCGATTTTTTAGGAGGTAAGTATTTAAAAGAGTGTACAATGTATGTTACTTTAGAACCTTGCCAAATGTGTGCGGGAGCAAGTTATTGGGCGCAAATAGGTAAAATTGTATACGGAGCTTCAGAAGAAAAAAGAGGATTTATAGTATTGAAAACAACGCTACACCCAAAAACAGAAGTTGTTGGAGGAATTTTAAAAGAAGAATGTGGTAAATTATTGAAACGTTTTTTTATCGAAAAACGGAATTTGAACTAAATTATTTACTTCTTTCTTCAAGGTCATTTTTAAATTTTTTAAAGGTAAAATCACTCATTTTTTTGTTTTTATATCTGTGATATATAAACAAAGGCATTAAAACAAAAGCCACAATTAACACACTTATACCAACAATAATTTCACCATTAGTATCTCCGTTAGATTTAATATAAAAACCATAGGCTAACATCCCTATAACCAAAACCAAAATAGTACTTAATACAAATTTCATAAATAGATTCTAATATTAATTGCTGTAAAACTACAAAAAGTAATATATTTAAACAGTTTTTAAACTTAGAATATGCCTAGATTTTTAGTAGTAATTTTAGTTTTATGTTTTATGAGTTGCAATAACAAAGAAGTTAAAATAAATAAAGTTTCTACTAAAAGTGAAAAAGTAGTAATTGCACATCGTGGGGCATCAGGTTATTTACCCGAGCATACTTTAGCTTCAAAAGCAATGGCACATACAATGAATGTTGATTTTATTGAGCAAGACATTGTGTTAAGTAAAGATAATGTTCTGGTTGTAATTCATGATATTCATTTAGAATCTGTTACTGATGTTGCAATTAAATTTCCAGACAGAAATAGAGAAGATGGACGCTTTTACGTTGTAGATTTTACTTTTGAAGAATTACAACAATTAAATGTTTCAGAAAGGTTTGATCCAGCAACAAATAAAGCAATATTCCCTAACAGATTCCCGCTATTTAAATCTAATTTTAAGCTTCATTCTTTACAAGAAGAAATAGAATTAATTCAAGGTTTAAATAAAAGTAGAAGTAAAAACATTGGAATTTACCCTGAAATAAAAGAACCTGAATTTCATCAAAAAGAAGGAAAAGATATTTCGAAAATAGTATTAAATGTTCTTGCAGAATATGGCTATAAAACAAAAGAAGATAACTGTATTTTACAATGTTTTGATGCCAAGGAATTAAAAAGAATTAGAGAAGAATTTAAAAGTGAACTTTTCTTGGTTCAACTTATTGAGTTTGAAGAAGAAGAATTAAGAATGGAAGAGTTTGCTAAATATGCCGATGGTATTGGTCCTTGGATTCCGCAAATTATTAAAGGAAAAGATAAAAATGGTAAATGGCTAATTTCAGATTTAGTTATGAATGCACATAAAAATAATTTAAAAGTGCACGCATATACATTTAGAGCTGATGAGTTGGGAGATTTCAAAACTTTTGATGAATTACTAAACGTTGCTTTATATGAAGCAAATATTGATGGATTTTTTACCGATTTCCCAGATAAAGTGGTAGATTTTATAAATAAAAACTAAGCAGTTACATCAATTAGTTTTCTACGGTAAGCAGTTAATAACCTCGATTTAGAAATAAATCCGAAATATTTTTCGTCTTTTAGCACCACTAAATTCCAAGCACCACATCGTTTAAATTTATCTAAAATATCTTCTGCAGAATCTTTTTCATAATATATGATATCTGATGCGGCGTGCATTAAACTACTCACTTTAACAGAATCATATAATTCTTTATTAAACATAATGCCTCTTATATCGTTAATGGTTAATATTCCTAAAAAATCATTCTCTTTACTAACTATTGGAAAATGATTACGAGATGATTTTGCAACAGCTTCATTAACTACTTCACCTAAAGTCATTTCAGGATATAATAAAACAAAATCAGTTTCAATAAGTTTATCTAAATCTAATAGCATTAACACATTTCTGTCTTTATTATGCGTAAGAAGTTCACCTTTTTTAGCCAATTCATGAGCGTAAATATTATGCGGAATAAATCTTTTTGTTACAATAAATGAAATGGAAGAAACAATCATTAACGGAATAAATAATTCGTAACCACCGGTAATTTCAGCAATTAAAAAGATTGCTGTTAATGGAGCTTGTAAAATACCCGCCATTAAACCAGCCATACCAACCATAGCAAAATTTGTTAATGATAGTTGATGACTAAATATATTACTTGAATTTATAATGGTTGCAAAAACATAACCAGTAATACTTCCTGTAAAAAGCGTTGGAGCAAAAACACCACCAACACCACCAGCTCCAAAAGTAAAGGAGGTTGCAACTATTTTAAATAAAATTAATCCTATAAGAAGCGTAATAATAATCCAAATATTATCAGTTGCTACATGAAATATGTTATTAGTAATAACATTTACAATATCTCCTTTTAAAACACTATTAATAGTATCAAATCCTTCACCAAAAAGAGGCGGAATAAAATACACAATTGTTCCAAGTAAAAAACCACCAATTAATAAACGCTTGTAAGGGCTGTTAAACTTTTTAAAAAACTTTCCTATTTTAAAATAAACTTTACTAAAATATATTGAAACAGCTGCTGAAGAAACACCTAGCAATACATAAAATAAAACATCATATAATTGAAATTTATCTTGTAAATCAAAGTGAAGTAATACATCATCGCCAAAAAAGAAATAGGATGTTAAAACCGCTGTTATAGAAGCCAGCAATAATGGAACCATAGAGGCTAAAGTTAATTCTAAGCTAAAAATTTCAACAGCAAAAACAATAGCTGCAATTGGTGCTT